>JBEBGB010000188.1:0-8786 GCA_040081675.1 Vicinamibacterales bacterium | reverse complement strand
GCGTGCCGGTCTTGTCGACGACGATGGTCGTCACTTTCTCGAGGATCTCGAGCGCCTCGGCGTTGCGAATGAGTACGCCGCCTTCGGCGCCCCGACCGGTGCCGACCATGATCGACATAGGGGTCGCCAGACCGAGTGCGCAGGGGCACGCGATGATCAGGACAGCGACCGCATTGACAAGTGCGTGAGCCAGTCGCGGCTCCGGCCCAAAGGCTGCCCAGACGACGAACGTGACCACAGAGACGGCGATGACGATCGGCACGAACCAGCCCGCCACCGTGTCGGCGAGTCGCTGGATGGGCGCACGGGATCGCTGCGCCTCACTCACCATGTGGACAATTTGCGCGAGCAACGTGTCGCTGCCGACTCGCTCTGCTCGCATAATGAATGCGCCGGTCCCGTTTACCGTGCCGCCGGTGACCTTGGCGTCCTTCGTTTTCTCGATCGGGATGGGCTCGCCGGTGACCATCGATTCGTCGACGGTCGTCGTGCCTTCGAGTACGACGCCGTCGACCGGCACGCGCTCACCTGGGCGGACTCGCAGTCGATCGCCGACGACCACATGCTCGAGAGGAACGTCCTGCTCGCCGTCCTCCCCGATCCTGCGAGCCGTTTGTGGCGCGAGGCCCAGCAGATTGCGGATCGCGGCGCCGGTACGGCTGCGGGCGCGCAGTTCCAACACTTGTCCCAGGAGCACCAGGACGACGATGACCGCCGCAGGCTCGAAATAAACAGCCACCGAGCCGTCCATGCGGAACGAGTCGGGGAAAAGCCCCGGCGCGATCGTTGCCACGACGCTGAACGCATATGCCGCCCCGACACCGAGCGCGATCAGCGTGAACATGTTCAGGTAACGGTTCACCACTGACGCCCAGCCGCGTACGAAGAACGGCCACCCGCCCCACAGGACAGCCGGGGTTGCGAGCGCAAACAGAATCCAGTTCAACCAGCCGTGCTGCAGCATTGTTTGCAATGGCTGGTCTGGCAGGAACTCCGAGACCATGAATGCGAGAATCGGCGCCGTCATCACAGACGACCAGCGAAACCGGTGCGTCATATCGTCGAGTTCGGGATTCTTCTCTTCGAGCGTGACCGTCCGCGGCTCGAGCGCCATGCCACAGATCGGGCATGCGCCAGGGGCATCCCGCACGATCTCCGGGTGCATCGGGCATGTCCACTCGACTTTTGTCACGGGTGCCAGGTCGACGGGTTCGAGCGCCATTCCGCACTTCGGGCATGCGCCTGGGCCCTTTTGGCGTACCTCCGGATCCATGGGACACGTGTACTCGCGCTCCATGTCGGCCGGTGTGGCCGCTACTGCGGGGCGGTCGCCGAGAAACGCGTCAGGCGTCGCGCGGAACTGGTCCAAGCAACTCTGGCTGCAGAAGTAATACGTCTGGCCCTTGTAGTCGACGTGCCCCACCGCGTCTTCGGGAGAGATGGTCATCCCGCAGACGGGGTCCAACACTTCAGCGGCTGCAACAGCGGTGTGATTGTGCGAATGGCGTGACATTCCGTGGCCTCCAGCCCGTTAACGCAGCCGCCGCTTTGGCATTACGCGCCGGGCTGGTCCATGCGACGTTCCCGGCCTGGACGCCGGAAACGCCGCACGAACTGCGGTTACTTCACGAACTGGCTCGGGTTCGCGTCGAACTTGGTCTTGCAGCCCTTCGCGCAGAAGTAATACGTCTTGCCGTTGTACTCGCTCGTAGCTGCCGCTTTGGCCGGGTCGACCTGCATGCCGCACACAACGTCGCGCTCCATGTTGTCCTCCTCTCGCTTTTGTCCTGTAGACGCACGGCTCCCGCCGGCATTACACCTGCGGCCAGCTCATCGGCTTGCCGGCATCTTCTTCGTTAATGACCGGGCGAATGCCGAGGCCTCGAATCGCATCTCGTGAGCAATCCGCCAGGTGTGGTCACACGAATGCCGTCTCGATGCCGAGCGCGGTATTGGTCTTGGCAATCGACTCATGTGCGTTCTCCACGATTCCGGTTAGGGCCCGAATCGCATCGATCGTTTCCGGGATCACGATGGCTTGATTGTCGACCATGTAGGCGTAAAACAGTTCGTCGCCCTGGACGCGGAGCATGTCGGCCCACAGCGCGACCTCGTAGAGGTTGTCGTGTGGCCGCCCGCGGTCGGCCATGAGCTCCTTGACGCTGTTTAGCGCGACCAGGCCATCGCTGGTGCGGATCAGTGCGATTCGGGATGAGGCACGGAAGGCGGCGAGCACCTCCTCCTTGGTCGCTTGGCGCGTCATCTGCACCGACCAGTAATGCAGGTGGGCCAACGTTTCCGGAACCTTGACGGCCATCGTCACGACGTCGAGTTCAGGATCGACGCTCTGCGCGTCGCGCCCCTGGTGGCTCGGAATCTCCGGCTCCGGCACCAGCGTGTTCATGATCCCGCTCTCGTGGCTTTCCCATGGGTCGGTCGCGCGCCGCAACAGCGTGCCTCTCCCACGCTGAAGCAAGCCGGCTCGTTTGAGCGCCGTCAGGGTCCGGACGATTGACGTCGTGTTGCACGACACGACACGCGTCGCATCGCGATTGAGTGCCGTGACATAGTTCGCTTCGGCGACAAAGGAATGGCCCGTGGCTTCGTGCTTCTCTCCGCCCTGGACGATGAACTTGAGTCTGCGGTGACGATAGCCGTCGATGTTCTTCGCTGCGATGTGCTTGGGCGTGCAGTCCACAACGACGTCAGCCTGGCCAAGCAGGTCGTCCAGTGTCCCCGTGACCTCCAGTCCGGCAGCGCGCATTCCGCTCATATGTTCGCCGGTGGCGCCGAACAGACGAAAGCCATTCCGGAGCGCCGTGCGCGCGCGCCAATCCGTCACGACGTCCGACACGCCAGCCAGTGACATGTCCTCTTGGAGCGCCACCGCGGCGGCCACGCGCTTGCCGATCACGCCATAGCCATTGACAGCGACACGGATTTTCTTAGGTTCAGACATTGGCCTCATTCACTTCCGGGCCATCGGCTGAATGAAAGCCCACGTGCCATTCTTCATCGCAATGAGCGGTTAGGGTGTACCGTTTGAGACTCATGGCGTCAATTCCCACCTCGGTTCTGGCGATCAACGGCGGTTCGTCCAGCATCAAGTTCGCGGTGTATCACGCCGGTACACTGCCGAAGCCATCGCTATCCGGCAAGCTCGACCGGATCGGCCGGGACGGAACGACTCTGTCGTGGCGCGCGACGGACGGCGCGTCCCGCGAGGGTCACACGGAGGTGGCGGACGACAAGCCCGCGACGGGCCTCCTGATCGACTGGCTTAAAGCGCGGGAGGAGTTCGCGGCGGTGAGCGCCCTGGGACACCGTCTGGTCCATGGGATGGCACACACGGAGCCGGAGCGAGTCACCCCTGAACTGCTGGACGAATTGCATCGGGCAACGCCATATGCACCGGATCACCTGCCTCGCGAGATCGAATTGATCGAAGCGTTTGGCGACCGTCATCCCGACCTGCCGCAGGTGGCCTGCTTTGACACGGCGTTTCACGGCACGATGCCGCGTGTCGCCAAGTTGCTGCCGATTCCGCGGCGCTATCAAGCGAAGGGTGTCCGACGGTACGGGTTTCATGGCCTGTCGTACGCCTACCTCGTTGAAGAGCTCGCCCGTGTCGCGGGGCCGGAAGCCGCCCACGGCCGCGTCATCCTCGCTCATCTGGGCAATGGGGCCAGCATGGCCGCAGTACAGGGAGGCGCGAGCATCGACACCAGTATGGGGTTCACGCCCGCGGCCGGGTTGGTGATGAGCACGCGGACGGGTGACCTGGACCCAGGGCTGGTGTCGTTTCTCGCGCACACGGAGCAGATGACCGCGCCGCAGTTCCATCAGATGATCAATCACGAGTCGGGGCTGCTTGGCGTGTCCGAGATCAGCTCCGATATGCGCGACCTGCTCGCGCGTGAAGCCGACGACGTCTGGGCGGCGGACGCCGTGGCGCTGTTCTGCTACCAGGCGAGGAAATGGGTGGGCGCATTCGCCGCCGCGCTCGGTGGGCTCGACACGCTCGTGTTCTCGGCGGGCATTGGAGAGCGGAGCGCCTCGATTCGTGCCCGCATCTGTGAAGGCCTGGGCTTCCTTGGCATCGAACTGCATGACGGGCGCAACGCGGCGCACGCCGCGGTGATCTCCGCGGACGCCAGCCGGGTCACAGTACGCGTCATTCCCACGAACGAAGAACTGATGATTGCTCGCTCGGTGTCCCGGGTGCTCCGCCTGGGCGCAGACACCACGGAACGCGAACCATGAACGCACAATCGTCGCCGCTTTCTCAACCTGTCCTCCGCGGGATCGACGCGTATTGGCGGGCCGCGAACTACCTCTCCGTCGGGCAGATCTACCTCTATGACAATCCGCTGTTGAAGAAGCCGCTCACCCTGGCGCACATCAAGCCGCGCCTGTTGGGTCATTGGGGCACGACGCCTGGGCTGAACTTCGTGTACGTGCACCTGAATCGCGTGATCAAGGAACACGAGCTGAGCGTCATCTACATCGTCGGTCCGGGTCACGGCGGTCCCGGGATGGTGGCGAACGCGTATCTGGAGCAGACCTACAGCGAGGTGTATCCCCACATTTCGCAAGACGAAGAGGGGATGAAGCGCCTGTTCACGCAGTTCTCGTTCCCGGGGGGCATTCCAAGTCACGTCGCGCCGGAGACGCCCGGCTCGATTCACGAGGGCGGCGAACTGGGCTACTCGCTGTCGCACGCCTTTGGCGCGGCGTTCGACAATCCCAATCTCCTCGTGGCGTGCGTCGTCGGCGACGGCGAAGCGGAGACCGGGGCGCTCGCGACCAGTTGGCACTCGAACAAGTTTCTCAATCCGGTCCACGACGGCGCGGTGCTGCCGATCCTGCACTTGAACGGGTACAAGATTGCGGGCCCGACCGTGCTGGCGCGTATTCCGCGCGAGGAATTGGAGGCACTGATCCGCGGCTACGGGTACGTGCCCCATGTCGTCGAGGGCGACGACCCGATGGACATGCACCAACGGATGGCCTCGACACTCGACACCGTCGTCGCCGAAATTCGTCGCATCCAACGCGATGCCCGTGCGGACGGATTCACGGCGCGTCCGCGCTGGCCCATGATCATCCTCCGCTCGCCCAAGGGGTGGACTGGCCCGAAGGTGGTGGACGGGAAACAAACCGAGGGCACGTTTCGCTCGCATCAGGTGCCGATGGGCGACATGAGCCGGCCGGGCCACGTGAAGATTCTGGAGAAGTGGCTGAAGAGCTACCGGCCGCAGGATTTGTTCGACAAGACGGGCCGGCTCATCTCCGACCTTGCCGCATTGGCTCCCACGGGGGAGCGACGCATGAGCGCCAATCCCCACGCCAACGGAGGCCTTTTGCTGCGCGACCTGCATCTGCCGGACTTCCGCGCCTACACCGTGACTGTGCCGCAGCCGGGCGCCGTGGACGCGGAGGCGACGCGAGTTCAGGGCGAGTTCATCCGCGACGTGATCACAATCAACCCCGATAATTTCCGCGTCTTCAGCCCTGACGAAACGACCTCGAATCGGTGGGGCGCCGTGTTCGAGGTGACGAATCGGTGTTCAACCGCGGAGATCCTTCCTGTCGATGAGCACGCCGCGCCCGATGGCCGCGTGATGGAAATGCTCAGCGAGCACCAATGCCAAGGCTGGCTCGAAGGCTACCTGCTCTCCGGGCGCCACGGATTCTTTCCCTGCTACGAGGCCTTCATTCACATCATCGATTCCATGTTCAACCAGCACGCCAAGTGGTTGAAGGTCTCACATCAGATTCCGTGGCGTCGGCCGATTGCCTCGCTCAACTATCTGCTCACGTCCCACGTCTGGCGGCAGGACCACAACGGCTTCAGCCATCAAGACCCCGGCTTCATCGACCACGTCGTGAACAAGAAGGCCGACGTCATCCGTGTCTACCTACCGCCTGACGCGAACACGCTGCTCTCGGTCACGGACCACTGCTTGCGCAGCCGCAACTACGTCAACGTCATCGTCGCCGGCAAGCAACCGTCGCCGCAATGGCTGGACATGGACGCGGCCGTCAAGCACTGCACCGCCGGCCTCGGCATCTGGCCGTGGGCCAGCAACGATCAGGGCGGCGAGCCGGATGTCGTCATGGCGTGCTGCGGGGATGTGCCGACGCTTGAAACCCTGGCGGCGGTCGAGTTGCTGCGGATCCATTTCCCTGACCTGAAGGTCCGGGTCATCAACGTCGTCAATCTCATGAAGCTCCAGCCGCAGAGCGAGCACCCTCATGGGTTGAGCGACAAGGAGTTCGACGTCCTCTTCACAACCGACAAGCCGATCATCTTTGCCTATCACGGGTATCCGTTGCTCATCCATCGGCTGACCTATCGCCGCACGAATCATCACAACCTGCACGTGCGCGGCTACAAGGAAGAAGGCACGACGACCACTCCTTTCGACATGGTCGTACTGAACGACCTCGACCGCTTTCACCTCGCCGCCGACGTCATCGCCCGGGTGCCCGCTCTTGGTCCTCGCGCGGCCTACGCCCAGCAAGCGATCCGCGACAAGCTGATCGAGCACAAGCAATACATTGACAGGCACGGCGAGGACATGCCGGAGGTTCGCAACTGGAGATGGAGGCCGAGGGGAGCCGCAAAGAGCTCACGAGGACGGTTGCGCTCACCGCGACGTAAGAGGTCGTGACTCACGCACTTCCTGTCATCACGCTCTTCCTGGCGCGTCCGCCGACATGATGATGTATCGGCCCATGGCCCATGTGATTCGACCTGACTTCAATGAAACGAAGCTGGACGCGCTGCAGCGTCATTCTCTCGGGTACTTCCTGAACGAGACCAATCCCGCCAACGGTCTCGTGGCAGACAGAACGCAGCCGGGCGCTCCAGCGAGTATCGCCGCCGTCGGCTTCGCGCTAGCGGCCTATCCGGTCGGTGTCGAGCGGGGGTGGATGACGCGCACCGACGCGATCGAGCGAACGCTGGCGCTGTTGCGGTTTTTCTGGACCAGCCCGCAGGGCACGGCGCCCGACATGTCCGGTTACAAAGGGTTCTACTACCACTTCCTCGACATGACGACCGGAAGGCGCGCCTCTTTGTGCGAGTTATCGACGGTCGATACCAGTTTTCTGTTGGCTGGCATGTTGGCCGCCGCGGTGTATTTCGATCAGGACGGCGAGGCCGAGCGGGAGATCCGTACGTTGGCCGACGCGCTCTACCGCCGCGCCGATTGGCCATGGGCGTGCAATGGCGGAGCGACGGTCACTCATGGGTGGAGGCCTGAGAGCGGCTTCTTGCCCTACCGCTGGGAAGGCTACGACGAGGCCATGCTCTTGTATGCGCTCGGTCTCGGCTCGCCAACGTATCCGCTGCCAACGGAGAGCTACGCGGCGTGGACCTCCAGCTATCAGTGGAAGGAGATTTACGGCCACGAATTGCTCTATGGCGGTCCGCTCTTCATCCATCAGTACTCGCACGTCTTTGTGGACTTCCGAGGGATCCAGGATGCGTTTGCGCGAGAGAAGGGCATCGACTACTGCGAAAACAGCCGTCGCGCGACCTACGTCCAGCAGGAATACGCGATCCGGAACCCTCTTGAATTCGCGGGCTACGGCCAGCATTTCTGGGGCCTGACCGCCAGCGATGGCCCAGGCTGGACAACGCAGCGTGTTCGCGGCATTGAGCGCCCCTTCTTTGACTACGTCGCGCGCGGCGCGCCGTATGGCCCAGACGACGGGACCGTCGCGCCGTGGGCGGCCGTCGCGTCGCTCCCTTTCGCCCCAGAGATCGTGCTGCCAACGGTTCAGCACTTTCAGGACGTTTATCCGCAGGTCACTGGCGAGTATTGCTTGCGGTGCAGCTTCAATCTGACCTTTCCGCACGAGGGTGATGCAGGCCTCGGCTGGACCTCGCCGTACCATTTCGGGATCAACCTCGGTCCGGTCGTGTTGATGTGCGAAAACTACCGGTCGGGTTTGCTCTGGCGGCTGACGCGCGCGTGCCCGTACGTTGTGACGGGACTGCGGCGGGCGGGATTTACGAAAGGCTGGCTCTAACGATAATGGACGATTGTTCCGCTACAGGCATGAGCCGGGCTCTTCCGAAGGTTTGTCTTGTGCGGCATGGCGAGACCGCCTGGACGATTAGCGGTCAGCATACCGGCCGCATTGATATTCCGCTCACCGAACGGGGTGAGCGCGGTGCGCAGAAGCTCAGCGCGCGGCTGAAGGGCATGACCTTCGTCAACGTGCTCACCAGCCCGCTGCAGCGGGCCAGGCGAACGGGCGAATTGGCAGGGTTCGGTGCACAGGCAGAGGCCGATGCCGACTTGCTGGAGTGGGACTACGGCGAGTACGAAGGCCGCCGTACCTCAGACGTCGAGGCCGAGCGCCCCGGGTGGCGTCTGTTCGATGACGGTTGCCCGGGTGGGGAAGCCGTGGAAGCGGTGGGCGCCCGCGCGGATCGCGCGATTTCCCGAGTCCGTGCGTGTGCGGGTGACGTGCTCCTGTTCGCGCACCGCGACATCTTTCGTGTCCTCGCGGCCCGCTGGCTTGGCCTGGCCGCTCGAGAAGGCCGCTATTTCTACCTAACGACGGCGTCCTTGAGCGTGCTGGGCTATCACCATGACCTGGACGAGCCGGTTATCCACCTGTGGAACGATGCCAGACATTGATGAAAAGCAGCCTATGGAAATACGGAAGCGTCCTCAGTCCGTCTCCGGATTCATCCTTGCTGCGTGTGGTATCTGGCTGATTGCGCTAGGGCTGTATTTCATGTTCCTGCGCCCCGCGTTGCTTCC
>JBEBGB010000862.1:0-2253 GCA_040081675.1 Vicinamibacterales bacterium | reverse complement strand
TGACGATTCAGCGGGAACCCTCCTGCACCGGTTTTGCGCTAGGCTCAGGCGTGCTCCGCGTACTCGATGCAACGTCCGAAAATCAGCTGGCAGACGCTCGCGAGCTGCTCGCCACCCTGCGTGACACGCTGACCCGGTTCGGGGCGTCCCCCGACGACCAGGCCGCGCTGGCCGCGTCCATGCGGCAACTCGACGCGTTGTTCCTCGTGGTGATCGTCGGCGAGTTCAACGCGGGAAAGAGCGCCTTCATCAACGCGCTCCTGGGGCAGGCCCTCGTGCCGGAGGGGGTTACGCCGACCACCGCGCAGATCCATGTGTTGAAGTACGCCGACACGGTCACCCGTAGCACGGATTCAGACGGTCTCCAGGTTGTGACGGCGCCGGTCGAACTGCTCCGCGACGTCCACATCGTGGATACCCCCGGGACGAACGCGATCATCCGCGAGCACGAGCGGCTCACCACCGAGTTCATTCCACGGTCGGACCTGGTCATCTTCATCACCTCGGCCGACCGTCCGTTCACCGAAACCGAGCGACTCTTCCTCTCCACCATCCGCGACTGGGGCAAGAAGATCGTGATCGTCGTCAACAAGGTCGACCTCTTCACTCACGCGTCCGATCTCGAGGAGGTGCTCACGTTCGTGAGGAATGCCGCTCGCGACCTGCTCGGATTTGATCCCCCCGTCCTGCCAGTGAGCGCGCGCCTTGCGCAGAGGGCGAAGACGGGAGAACCGTCGCTGTGGGCGACGAGCCGCTTCCAGGTGCTCGAGGACTACCTGCGCAGCACCCTCGATGCGCAGAGCCGCTTTCGCTTGAAACTGGCCAACCCGCTCGGTGTCGGCCAAGCGCTCGCGAGCCGGTACACGTTGATCGCCTCAGAGCGACTCACGCTGATGGCGGAAGACGTACAGCTGCTCGCCGACATCGAGCGACAACTGGCGGTGTATCGCGAAGACCTCGAGCGCGGCTTCGAACTGCGAATGGCGGCCGCGGAGAAAGAACTGGCCGACATGGAAGCGCGCGGTCACCGCTTCTTCGAGGACACGCTGCGCATTGGCCGCGTCATCGACCTGCTCAACCGCGCGCGCATGCAGAAGGAGTTCGAAGAGAAGGTCGTCGCCGACGCGCCGATTCAGATCGAGCGCCGGGTGACCGAGATGATTGACTGGCTCGTCGATCAGGACTTCCGTCAGTGGCAGGCGGTCATGAGCAAGCTATCAGCGCGTCACCGGCAGCACGAGTCGCGGATGCTGGGAGCGCCGGACGTCGGCGACTTCCACAACGACCGGAGCCGGTTGATCGACTCGGTCGGACGCGAAGCGCAACGCGTCGTCGAGACGTACGACAGGCGCCGCGAGGCCGAGGTGATCGCCGACCAGGCGCGCAGCGCCGTGGCGGCCGCAGCCGCCGCGGGAGGCGCCGCGGTCGGACTCGGCACGCTGGTGACGATCGCCGCGTCGACGGTCGCCGCCGACGTGACTGGTATTCTGCTGGCCAGTGTCGTGCTCAGCCTGGGTTTCCTCATCATCCCAGCGCGGCGCCGGCGAGCGAAGGCGACGCTGGAAGAGAAGGTGGCCGCACTCCGCGTGCGTTTGACGTCGGCGCTCCGGACCGAGTTCGAGCGGGCGCGCGAGCAGAGCAGGCACCGCCTTGGCGATGCGGTGGCGCCGTACGCGCGATTCGTGCGCGCGGAGGAAGGGCGGTGGAGCGAGGCCCAGCAGACACTCACCCGACTGCGCGAACGGACCGCAGCGTTCGTGACGCAGCTCACAGCGGTCCAGACGCGCTAGCCTGCGTCTAAGCAGGGACCGTGCGCATCCACGACGTGCTCGCCGAAACCTCATTCGAGGCCATCGCGGTCGCACTCGGCGCGCACACTGAAGAACTGGCCGCCGGCGACCGCAGGCCGACCGATTCTTGCCTGTCCCTTGACATTAGCCGTCCGGCCTTCTACCTCGTCGCGGTTGCGGGCTCGAGCGGCGACGGTCTGCCGAGCGGCGGCCGTGCCATGGAGATCGAGACGAAGGCCACGCCCGCCAGCACGGCGGCGCCGTAGAACGCGTACGAGTAGGAGCCGGTCACCTGGAAGACACGCGCCGCGATGAAGGGCCCGACGATGCCGGCGACGCCCCAGGCGCTGAAGAGCGCACCGTAGTTCATCCCAAGATATCGGGTGCCGTAGAAATCGGCCGTCGTCGACGCGAAGACCGACAACTGTGTGCCGTAGCACCAGTAGCCTGCCGCGACCAGCGC
>JBEBGB010000861.1:0-2258 GCA_040081675.1 Vicinamibacterales bacterium | reverse complement strand
GTGCCCACGGCGCGCACGGTGTGGACGAGCACGTCCGGTGTCGCCGGATCGCCGCTGATCGAAATCGGCACTTCGCCAACCCCGAAAACGTAGACCATCGTGAACTGGCCCGGTTGAAACCTGACGGGGCCTCCGCTGTCGGAGGCTTCGAGGTCGAGCGTCCATACGTCGGCCAGCTCGCGTCTTGCGCGCGTCACGCGGAATGGGCGCGGCAGGAGGGCCGCGCTACCTGGTATGGCCGGGACCATACACGTCGAGGAGTTGGCGCCTCGTGTCCTCCAGGCGACTCGAGATCAGGCGTGCGAGACGTTTCATGAGGTCGTAGCCGAGCGCGGGATCGGCGTCGCACTTGCCTCGCAGGCAGGCGCCGTCGAACGCCGTGGCGCGCACGTCCTCCAGCGCACGGACGTCGAACTGGTACACGTAGGGCGGGAACAGCCAGGACCAGCCCAGGATTTCACCCTCGCCAATGGTCTGGAGCGTGACGGCGCCGCGCGAAGGCACGTGCGTTTCGATAGCGACACGCCCGCTGCGGATTGCGAAGAATTGGTCAGCGGCCTGGCCTTCACGCAGGAGATACCCACCAGCGCGGAAGTGAACGTTCTGACCGCAGCCTGCGATGAGACCGAGGTACTCCGACTTCAGACCTGTGAAGAAGGGGTGCTGTGACAACAGGTCATGGATGGTTTCCATCCGCTCCCTCGCTCTCTCGAATGGCCGCAACCTCTCGAGTGAGATCGATCGCGACAGGACACCACGTGATGCATCGGCCGCAGCCCACGCATCCGGAGCTGCCGAACTGATCGTGCCAGGTGGAGAGCTTGTGGGTGAGCCATTGCCGGTAGCGCGCCTTGGCCGACGAGCGGACGCTTCCGCCGTGAACGTGAGAGAAGTCCATCGTGAAACACGAGTCCCACGACCGCCACCGCTCGGCGTGATCGCCGGTGAGATCCGTCGTGTCCTCGACGGTGCTGCAGAAACAGGTCGGACACGCCATCGTGCAATTGGCACAGGCCAGGCATCGCGACGCCACGTCGTCCCAGCGCGGATGCTCGAGATTACGGGCGAGCAGTTCGGGGACGCCCTTGATGTCCATGGAGCGGCCCATCTGCTGGATCGCGCGCTCCGTGCAGCGCGAGGACGCCTCGACGTCGGCCGCGACAGGCTCTCCGGCCGGCAGCATCTCGAGCACTTCCCTGCCCCGCTCCGAGCCCGCCTCTATCGTGAACGCATGCCGGCCATCTTCGAGGATTTCGGTCAGCGCGAGATCGAAACCGGACTCGGCGCGCGGGCCGGTGTTCATCGAGACGCAGAAGCAGGTCCCGCCCGCCTGGCCGCAGTTCACGGCGACCAGAAACGCGCGCTCGCGATGCGCGCGATAGTGGGGATCGGTGTCCATGAAGACCGTGTCCTGAATCGCGATCGCGTGGAGCTCGCAGGATCGCACACCAAGAAACGCATAGGGCGCGGCGTCAAGCGGTTCGGGCCGCAGCGTGAATCCCTCTGGCTGTCGATCGGCCTGCCACAAGCGAGTCCGCGGGGGAAACAGGAACTTCTTCCAGGAATGCGGACCGACGTTGTAACCAAACAGAGCGGCGTCATTACGTCGTTCGAGCCGGTACGTGCCGCCGTCCTGCCGGTCGGTCCAGCCTTCGGGCAAGTCCGACGCGGCGTGGATGTCGTCGTAGACAATCGCGCCGTCGCGGACCGTCGGCCCAACGACACGGTACCCGCGGGTCGTGAGCACGTTCAGCAGATGCTGGAAGTCGTGGCGATGCAGCACACGCACAGGGTTGGTCATGTCGGCGTCACGACTCGAATCGCATAGACGCGATTCTGTCAGAAGCTCTCCTGCTGGCGTACGAAAAGGTAGACTGTTGTTCTCGGACCGACCACTTCATGCCCTTTCTTACCAGTCTCGTCGACCTCTACTCGCTCGTGGTCCTGGTCGCCGTCATTCTGTCCTGGGTACCGCTGGACCGGCGAAATCCGCTGGTGACGATTACGCGCGGCCTGACAGAGCCAGTCCTTGCGCCAATTCGCAAGGTGCTCCCGCCCATGGGAGGCCTGGACTTGTCGCCGATGATTCTGCTGATCGCGCTGCAGATACTGAAAGGACTCTTCGTCTGAGCCGTGCCAAATACGTGGACCAATCGCGCGGTGACGCCGGATGAGGCGGTCGCTTGCGTGCAGAGCGGCATGCGCATTTTCGTCCACGGCGCCGCCGCCACTCCCACACCGCTTCTCGAGGCGCTGGC
>JBEBGB010000860.1:0-2260 GCA_040081675.1 Vicinamibacterales bacterium | reverse complement strand
TTGCGTGACGTCCGCGGACCCGGCGACATGCTGGGCCTCGAGCGCTACAACGACGCCAGATCGTGCCTGCACACGGCCAGGTCCGAGAGCGACGTCGTGATCTACGCCTTTCAAACCGACGACTTCGAAACCTCCGTACTCAAGTATCCGCACGCCGCGCAATATGTGGCCGCCGAAGGCCGAGTGACGTCGGACTATCAGCCCGTAGCGGGACGACGAGAGCCGCACCGGCTGTTTGTGCACGAGTTCGTCGGAGGTCGAGCACTGGCGGCCTGTAGCGCTCAGGATGGCATTGGCGATGCCGCCGTCCGCTTGCTCGCCTCGCGATCGAGGGCGCTTGCCGTGCTCGACGAACAGCATCGCGCCCGAGCCGTGCTGACCGCCGACGATTTCTTGCGCTGGGTGGCGAACGGTGGCGGCGATGTGCAGACCCCGGTCGAGCGTCTCGTGCGCAGTGCCCCCGCGACGATCGGTCCACAGGCCTCGGTTGCTGACGGTGTGCTCGCGATGGCCGCCGCCGGAGTCGATGCTCTGGCCATTACGGCCGACGGCACGCCCACTGGCTCATTGCAGGCCCTTGTGACGCAGGGGGATCTTGGCCCGCTGTTCGGCGACGATCCGACTTCGCTCCTGCGGGAGATTCGTCTCGCCGGCACGCTTCAGGAACTGCAGACCATCAATCAGCGCACACGTGCGTTCATTCTCGAGTTTCTGGCCAGCGCTGTCTCGGTGGAGTGGCTGGCGAACTACGCGCACCAGGTCGATGTCGCGATCCTCGCGCGGATCGGCGCGCTGGTCGGCGCAGGCACATTGCCTGGCTGCTGGTCTTTCTGCGGCTCGTCGGGGCGCGCAGAGTCGCTGACACTCCTCGCGCCCCATCTGCTCGTCATTCTGCCGGACCACGAGTCGCAACCACTTGCGCTCGCCACGTTCCACCGTGTGCTCGAGGCGTTCGAGCAGTGCGGCTATCTGCCAAGAGTCGACCTGCCGCGTGAACCCGATTTCTACGTCGCGCCGGTCAGCGAGTGGAAGGCGCGGTACCGGCATTGGGTAACCGATCCGATCATGGCGCAGACGTTTCAAGTGCGGACGCTGTTCGACCTCCGTGCGGTATGCGGCGACACATCGCTGTGGCAGGCCATCGAGAGTGAAGTAGCGAACGCAATAGACGAGGCCTTCCTGCACGTCATGGCGAACGACTGCTTCGACATCAATCCGCCACTGACGTTCTTTCAGGACGCCGTGGTCGACGCTCGCGGCGAGCACAGCACCACGTTTCAACTGGAGCAGAGCGCACTGCGGCCGCTGGTGGACGTCGGCCGCGTGTTCGGGATGGCGGCGCGGCAGGTACTGGGGAGATCAACGCTCGAACGTTTCGCGTCTGCGCGTCAGCTTTTGCCCGAGCGGGAGTCGATCCTCCGAGAAGCGGCGGACGCCCTGAGAATCGTCCTCTGGCAGCAGGGTCGCGTCGGTATCAGCCAGGGCACGCGCGGCGCTGAGTTGCCTCCTGCGCTGCTCAGTCGTCAGGATCAGCGGGTCATTCAGAGCGCGTTTCGATCGATCTTTCGGCTTCTCGAGTTCACGGCCGACCGTGAGTGGCTCACGCAGCTGTGACTGTGACCGAACCATCCTTCCTTCAGCGCTACCGCGCCAGCTTCGAACGCACGTGGAGCGACGACACGCCGATAGACGAGGTGCGCTTCGTGGCGCTCGACTCCGAGACCACGGGGTTGGATCCACTCACCGACCGCATCATCACCATTGGCGCGGTCTCGGTCGTGAATGGGGACATACACATCGCCGACTCGTTCTCGGCGCTTCTGAAAGTCGAGCACAACACGTCTGCGGTGACCGTGCACGGCGTGACGAGGGACCAGAGCATTGGCGGCGTCGAGGAACCGTTGGCGGTGGAACGCTTTCTCGATTACTTACGCGACGGCGTCATCGTCGGACACCACATCGGCCACGACATCGCGGCACTCAACGTTGCCTGCGAACGTCACTGGGGCATGCAGTTGCTCAACCGCAGCCTCGACACAATGGATCTGACGCTCCATCTCGAGAAGGGCGGCGCCTTCGCCGGGCATGCTGCTATACGTCACTTCACCTTGGACGCGCTCTGTCAGAAGTTCGGCGTGGTCCCGCACGATCGCCACACGGCTGTCGGCGACGCCTTCATCACGGCGCAGGTGTTTCTCCGGTTGGTGCGGCTCGCCTCGAAGTTCGACCGCGGCTCGCTTGCCCGCATCTGCGAACCGTT
>JBEBGB010000859.1:0-2262 GCA_040081675.1 Vicinamibacterales bacterium | reverse complement strand
CTCGATGGCGGCCAGCGTCTCGGGACTCATGCCGACGCCGTCGTCGGACACCATGATCTCGACGTAGGGAGCAACCACCCGTGCGCTGATGGTCAGCGTGCCGCCGCTCGACACGGCATCGCGGGCGTTGGTCATCAGGTTGAACAGCAGCCGCTCGAGGTCGCTCTTCCCGCACCGCACCTGCGGCATCGGGTCCGGCAGTGCTGTGTGCACCGCAATCTCGAGACGGGCGAAGCTCTCCTGTAGCACCTCGCGCACGGCCGTGACCGCGCTCGGGATGTCGCTCGGGCCCGTGTGTCGGGATGAACCCCTGGCGAAGCGCATCATCCTGCCGAAGATCCCGCGCGTCACCTGGAGTGATTGCTCGACCCGGTGGAGATCGACGGTCAGCACCTCGGGGACAGTCGTGCCATTCTGCAAGTCTGCCTGGATCTGCTGCACCAGGGGAATGACTTCTCCGAGCGCGTTGTTGATATCGTGCGCGACGCCGCGGGCCAGATGGGCGAGGGCGTTCTGTCGCTCGATCTTCAGCATGCGCGCCTGGAGATCTTCGATGGTCTGCGCGCGCTTCAACGCGACCGACGCGAGCGACGTGAAGCGCTGGACGATGGCGAGCTCGTGTTCGCCGAAGGCTCCGGGGGCGCGGCTTGACAGCTTCAGGATGCCGAGTGACCCGTCGCGCCTTCCCACCGAGGCGCATAGCATCGCGTGCTCCCGCGGTCGCCCCGACGATTCAGTTTCGAGATCAAGAAAGCCGGCAAGCGCCGAGACACCTCGTGACGTCCACTCCGTCCAACCGTCTGGCGACCGATCGAAGCCGCACACGGTTCCATCCCGAAGCAGTGCCTGACACTCCAAGGGGAGCTGAACAGTCCGCCCGATGATTGGGCTCTTCATCTTCTTCCACGCGATCTGTTCGGCGACGAGCTCGAGTGAGCCAGGCGTCGACCAGATCCACAGCGCGGCAGAGTGGTCGTAGCGCGTCAGCTGATGAAGGCCGTCAAGAATCTGGTAGTAGAGATCCTTCGGCGGCAACTCGCGCAGGATCATGTCGTCAATGCGCGCTCGTACCTCGGACAGCCGCTGGCGGTCCAGCCGCGCGATGTTCTCTGACAACACTCGGGCCATGTGCCCGAGCGCGCGGGGCGATCCGTCTGGAAAACTCTCGCCTGTTCGCTCGAGCACCATCATTCCCCATGCCCGGCCGCGGCGGGGGATGCGCGCGCAAAGCGTGCCTGGAGGAATCCTGGATGGCTGGCCACGAAGCAGATCAGTGACGAGCGAGAGACTGGGAACAGTCTGCGCCGGCTGCGCGAAGATGCAGCGGGCCGTGTCCTCGCCCGCGTTCATTGCTGCGACGTAGCCGTGGTCGGCCTGCATGAACTCGACGGCGCAGCGGAGGTAGTGCCGAATCACTCTCTCGGGGTCGCCTGCATTTCGCAGCTGCGCAGAGATTTCGAAAATGAAGCGATGGATGTCCTGGTCGGCTCGGAGACGGGTCATCGGGAAACGACGACTATAGGACAGGAGCTGCGCCAGCGCACGCTCAACGCGAGCGAGCCGACTCAGGCGGAAGCTGTCCTCACCCGCCTGAAAGGTGTTCTAATGAGGCCCTCGACGGAACTGGGGAGCGAAAACGTCATGCTGACTGCTTTGCCTGGTCGCACCGCGCGTGCACTGGCCTTGGCCGCGCTTGCACTAACGGCTTGTACTTCTCAGGTGTCGGCGCAGACCCTGCAGGGCGCGATCGACATGCACGCGCACGGCGATCCAGACGGGACAGCACGCAAGATCGATGTCGTCGATCTGGTGAAGCTGGCCAAGAGCGTTGGGATGCGCGCGATTGTCCTGAAGAACCACTACGAACCGACAGCATCGCTCGCGTATGTCGTGAGCCAGGTTGTCCCTGGGATCCAGGTGTACGGCGGCATCTCGCTCGACCTGACAGTCGGCGGAGTCAACCCCGCCGCTGTCGAGTGGATGACCAAGGTCAAGGGAGGCCACGGCCGCGTCGTCTGGTTACCGACCTTCGACTCGGAATCACAGGTGACACTGACGAAGGAGAAGCGGCCGTTCGCGCCAGTGACGAGAGGCGGCAAGCTGACGCCCGAAGTCGTGCAGGTCATTGGTATCGTCGCGAAGCATGACCTGGTGCTCGAGACCGGGCACTCGGCGCCACGCGAGTCGCTCATGATCATTGCGGAAGCGAAACGGCAGGGTGTGAAGCACGTGCTCGTCACCCATGCGATGACGAGTCCCGGT
>JBEBGB010000858.1:0-2267 GCA_040081675.1 Vicinamibacterales bacterium | reverse complement strand
GTGCGGGTCCGAGGTGAGCGGCACCAGGTACGAACGGTCGCCAACGTATACCGCCGGCGACAGCGCGTTCACATCGGTGACGACGACGCGGCCACCGCCCTGGCGCGCCAGGGCGGCGCGAAACGCGTTGACCAGCGGCACGCGGCGGGACGCCGCAGTGATGAGAACATTGGTCGGCATCACGCCGACCTCCGAACCATGCGCATACCGATGTGTTGATAGGTAACCGGCTGCCCTGCAGCCACGTCGCACCTGAGCGGAGAGCCAACAAGACGATGCAACTGGTTCGTCGGTAGTCCAGAGCCTGGCCGCAGCGCAACCAGATCGTCGGCCGACAGGACCTCGCCGCGCTTCATGTTGCGCGCCGCATAGAGCGCGCGACGGCTGGGAATGAGGTTCGGAGACTCGGCCAATTCGCAGCGCTTCTCGCCCGACCCGAGCGCAGCTCGCGTTCGCGCTGCGACCTCTACGACGGCTCGCAATTCGTTGGGCGTACTCGACACGGGGGCGTCGATGGCGTCCGTGTCGCCCTCGAGTACCAGATGTCGCTCGTAGATGGACGCGCCAAGTGTCACGGCCACAGTCACCGCAAACGTGTCGCCAGCGTGATCGGAGAGACCGACCGGTGTCTCGAACGAATGACTGAGCGTGCGTATGGCCGCCAGGTTTTCCGAGCCGCGAGGCACCGGATACGCGGACACGCAGTGCAGCAGCGCGATATCGTCAGCGCCGGCGAGTCGCGCTGTCGCGACTGCGGTCGATACTTCGACGAGCGTAGACATGCCGGTTGAGATGATCAAAGGCTTGCCCGTGCGCCCGGCGCGGTCGAGCAGCGCATCCCACGTGAGGTCGCCGCTGGCGATCTTGATGGCGTCGACACCCGCACGCACCAGCAGGTCGACGCCATCGAGCGACAGGGGCGTGGCGATGAACGCCAGCCCGTGCTTCCGTGCCCGCTCAGCCACCGCAACATGCGCGGCTTCGTCCAACTCGAAGGTCGCGAAGAAGTCTGTCAGCGATTCGGCCTGCACATGCGCGGGCGCGGGACAGCTCGCCGACACGAGCTTCGTGGCTTCCAGCGTCTGAAGCTTCACAGCCGACGCTCCGGCCGCGGCCGCCTCGTCCACCATGCGCAGGGCCTTCTCGAGCGAGCCCCCGTGATTCAGCCCAATCTCGGCGATGACGAAGAGCGGATGGTCGGCACCGACCTCGCGCGTGCCAATACGAATGTGCGCGTGGTTACGCAGCATAGTGAGTTCGCCTTCTTGATAAGAGACCGCCGGCGACGGCCGGCACATCGACAATGTCGTGTACGTGTGCCGCAGCCCTGGTGAACGAGGATGCGCGACGCGGGCGCTTCCACTGCAGTGTCTGGATCGCTTGCATGCCGCACTCGGTGGCCCCGAACATGTCCGCCATCTCGTCGTCTCCGACGAAGATGGCCTGCGCCGCCGGCATGTCGAGCCGTCGTAAGGCTTCGAGGAAAGGATCCGGTTCGGGCTTCCCTGTTCCCGACCCGTGTTCAGTGGCGTACACCACGGTGTCAACCAACCGGTCGACGCCAAGAGCCGCCACCTTGGCAGCTTGAATCGCAGGCACGCCGTTGGTGACAATCCCCAACTGCCAGGACCGGCGAAGCTCGCGAAGCGTGCGAAGCGTGGCTGGTTGAAGTGTGAGCGCGGGCGTGTGCTCTCGAATGACAGCGACCAACGAACCGACCGACTCTGTCAGCTCGAACTGCTCCACGAGCCGATCGAGTTCGTGACCGCGGTCGGTGTTGTACGACGTCATCAGGAAGCGGAATGCGCAGCCCTGATCGACACTGCACCGCTCCGCCACGTGATGCGCTACGGCGGCGAGACCGCTGAAGAGGAAGCGACACTGTGGATACAACGTGTCGTCGAGATCCAATAGCAAGGCTCGCGTTCTACGCGGCATGTGTCCGTCCCTCGGCCCGCCGCGCAAGACGCCGAATGGCGTCGGCCACGCGGAACACGCCTCGGCCATCGACGAGTCGCGCACCCGCCTGCCCCAACCTTCTCGCTTTCGACGAACTCGCGAGCAGCGTCGTCACCTCGTCGGCCACTCGAGCCAGAGAGGCATCACCAGTCAGCGATCCGCCGTCTACCGCCGCCCGTCTCCTGACAAAGCCCTGAATGGTGGGGCGTTGTGCGTCGACGACGGCAACGGCCACAGGCGGCGCGCTGAGCGCTGCCGCTTCGTACAGCGTGAGTCCCCCGCCAACGACGGCAACCTCGGTCTGGCGC
>JBEBGB010000187.1:0-8839 GCA_040081675.1 Vicinamibacterales bacterium | reverse complement strand
GCTGCCATCATGCCTCTGCGTATCGCGACGGGGGCCTTCTGGAATCCGCTCAGGTTCCAATGGGTCGCTCGGGCCAGCGTCTCACCGAACTTGTGCAGTTCCAAGTCTCCGAGGCCGGACACTGTGCCGGCCGCTTCGGCAACGGCCTGCTGTAGGCGCGGATTCCCGCAGATGTTCGCCGAGCAAGCGACGCCGTGCGCGTTGACGGAGCGCACGTATTCCCTGATCATCCGGTCACGCTCTGCGTCCGAGAACTTGTATGAGCCCTCGTGGTCAACCTGAAGGAATCGCGCCAGCATGCCCTGGCGGGCATGCGGATTGTCTTTCTCGAAGAACTTGTCGAGCTCCATACCGTACTTGTCGGCCACGTACACGTCATAGCTGTTCTGCCAGAACGTGCCGTCCATCGAATCCGGAGTGGTCGCCTGGAAGCCGTACAAGAAATCCAGGCCATCGGCCATCTGTCTCGCGCCGGCGTAATTGGAATTCTTCATATGCTCCAACCACTTTCGATTCCAGTTGCGCTGGTTCAACTCGGTTGAGAGCCAAGTCTTGAGATCCACCGGCCTTTCGGACCCGGACTTCCGCAGGTTATTGATATAGAAGTCCGGTGCCTCGCCGTTAACGAATTTGCTGGCGTTGCTGAGCGAGCCGACCATGCCGTAGACATCGTCACTGTCGAGCGCGCCGACCAAGTTGCTGCTGCGGCTGAACAGCACCATCTGGTTCCCCCTGAGCTGCGACTCCAGGGCCTTGGGCGCCGTCTCCCCCCATATATCGGGCGAGTACGCATAACTCATGTAATGGAACTTCAGCCTGGCAATGCCGTCAGGGTCTTCGGCGTTCTTGCTCTGGTCCACGAACTGGCGCATCCCGTCGCCGTAGGTGCCGGGCTTGGGACCGAAGAAACGCGCGCGGCCGATCTTGTCGGCCTTGTCCAACTCGACGCCCTCATCTACCAGCGCCTTCACGTTCTCGCGATCGTGCCGGGAGATCACGTTGTCTCCGGCTGCGGCCGCCAGGCGGATGGCCCGGCTCAGTAAGTTGATCTTGTCGCCAAACCCGTCACGGTACATGCCGGTCACATTGAACAGAACGTCGACGCGGGGATGTGTCATCTCCGCGTCTGGCACCAGCGTCAGTTCGTCAGGCTGGTTGCGCGCGTTCCATCCCACCTTGACGCCCATCAGGTTCAGCGCCATGCTCTCCATCACGCCGTGATGCCCGATGGTCTCCCCGTACCACAGCACGATCGAGATCTTCTCGGGATGCGTGCCGTGCTTCTCCTTGTAAAGCGCCAGCGTCTCTTCGGCCATCCGGCGACCGACTTCCCACGCGGC
Organism: Vicinamibacterales bacterium; assembly: GCA_040081675.1. Lineage (GTDB taxonomy): Bacteria > Acidobacteriota > Vicinamibacteria > Vicinamibacterales > CAVVIG01 > CAVVIG01. Next base: position 7,499 of record JBEBGB010000187.1, on the reverse strand, counting down.
CTTGGTCGGGATGAGCGACGGATCGAAGCCGTATTGCTTCGTTCCAGTCGGCAAACCGGCGGGGCTCTTCAACGGGTCGCCTACCGGGCTGGCCGGCAGATAGTGCCCTGACAGGACCGTGATCAAGGCGTCGACTTCCGTGCGCGGCGAGAGGCGCAGGTTCTCTATCCAGCTCTTCGCGTCGGCCCACTGCTTCAGAATCTGGTCGCTGATCCTGGCCGGGTAGGTACCCTTTAGCACCGGAGCCTGTCCCTCGAAGATGGCCGTGCTCCAGGCGGCCATCTCATTGCGAACCAGCGGGAGGTCTTTGTCGGCGAACCCATACTTGAGGTACTGCAGCAGGGACTCGCGCATCACCTCTTCCGCAGGCAGCGTGCCGAGCGCGTGCATACCCGCCGGAATAGCGGTCTCCTGAAGCTCCTCCAGCCATTCCTCCACGTGCTTGCGTACCTCGGGCCATGGCGCTGTGTCGAGCTTCAGATCGAGCTGCTGATCCAGTTTCAGCCGCCGGATTTCCGCAAGAGCCTGTTTCTTGTATTCGTCGGCCAGCACGGCCTGCGTCGCTTCTTTGTCGGCGGACTGTGTCAACGCCTCCCGAAGAGGCTGAAACTCTGCCTGCTCACCGCCGGCGATGAGCAGCGGCGTCAGATGGCTCATGTTCACCGCGGCGCTGCGACGCATGGCCTGAATCGCCTCGCCTCCGCCGTCCATCAGGTACAGGTAGGGATTCGGCATACCGTCCAGTAGCGCTTCGGACGTGTCCCAACCAGCCTGCATCACGCCCTTACCCATGCGCCATTCCAGTGTGCCGTGGCGACCGATGTGCACAACCGCGTCGGCTTTGAAGACGTACCGGAAATACAGGTAGGCCGCGACGTAGGAATGGGGCACCGGGTGCAACGGATCGTGCTGGGTGCTCTCGGCCAGCTCGGAGGATGCCTCGAGCGGCTGCACGCTGAGCAGCACGTTGCCGTAGCGGGCGCCGGGAATCAGGAAGTAGTGCTTGCCGTCGGGCCTGCGCACGCGCAGCATCTCGGTATTCTCGGGCGCGCCGTATTCGTCCATCACCTGCTTCTGGAACTTCTCGGGCAGCAGCCTGAAGTACTTCTTGTACTCCTCCACTGGAAACAGCGTCATGCCGCCGGAATCGAGCATCGCCTGGAGCTCGCCGGGCGCCCACGTCTCAACGTTGCGCCCACGCGCCTCGAGCGTGTCCTGTAGGTTGCGCGCGGTAGGTAGTGGCCCGATCTGATAACCGGCACTCGCCATTCGCGCGATCATCGTCGCCATGGTTGGAAACACCTGCAGATACGCCGCGCTGATGTTCCCTTTTCCAGGCGGCCAGTTGTAGTAGACGAACGCCACTCGTTTCTCCGAGTTCGGTTTGTCCTGCAGCGCAATCCATCGTTTGGCCCGCTTGACGACGGCCGAGACACGTTCGGCCACGGGCGTCGTGATGCGCGCGCCGGTGCGCGGATTGACTTCCGTTGTGGCGACGAGCATCGGCTCTGCAGTTGAAAACGTCTCCGGCGTCCCCACCTGGCTGGGTATCATGCCGGCCGGAAGACCCGTCGTGCTTGCCTCCCACTGTTGGTAGCTCTCCGACGTCACCTGCAGGTTGATCGCGTGCACACCGTGGTCGGCGAGCCACTGCTGGTCCTGGGGTCTCGGCGCCATCCCGACGTTCATGCCAAGGATCACACGTAGAGGGCTCTTGCCGTCCCTGGTCGTCAAGAACGCGTCCGACTGGAACAGGGGCCAGCCGTACACGGGTACTGCACCGATGCCGTTACGCTCCAACTCCTCGATGATCGCGTTGAAGTGGGCCATGTCGCCCTGGCGGATGCTGATGTAGTGGAACGTGATCGCGATCAACGGGGCGTCTGGCGGCACGATACGCTGGTCGCGATACCACTCCAGATAGTCTTCTAGCGAGGAAAAATCGCGATCGGCACGCGGATGATAGATGCCTTTCGTCGGAGCCTCAACCGGCGCTGGCACGTCGAGGGTCCTGGTCCCGCCTGCTTTCCGATACAGGTGGGCGAGCATCGACGCCACGTTCCGTGGACCGCCGAAATCCCAGTACGGATCAACTTCCTTGGTCAGCTGTTCGTCGGGCGTGAAGGTCCACTGTCGTGGGACCGCGCTTGTCATGACCAGGTGCGCGCCGCGCCTGACGGCGCGCTCAAGTTCCGGAGCCAGATCCACCGCGACGCGGCTCTCGGGAAACACGAGGAAGATCACGTTGGCACGGCGAATCTGCTCGGGGGTGACATTCGAGCCCGGCGTCTCCAACTCGATGAGGCCCGTACCGTAGCGTCGCTCGAACTCAACCTTCGCCTGTTCGAGGAAGTCGCCGGTCCCCGTCGAGTAACCTGCGGAGATCACGATGTGAACCGGGTCCGCCGCTCGAGAGGCGGACGCCGACGCCAGCATCAGGAGAACGCTAAGGCTGAGTTTCCGGAACATAGACCACCGATCCATCGGGGAGCTGATACGCGATCCCCAGTCTTGTGCCCGGCCCCGCCTTCTTCTGATCCGTCACTTTCCGTACCTTGACCTCGTTCTTGGTCTTTTCGATGAACTCCATCTGTCCGGTCCGTGTGTCTTTGCGGACGATGGTGAACTCCGAGTTCGGGTCAAGCATCTGCGTGAGGCTGAATGCCTGGATGAGCGCGACCATCAACCCGACGGCAAACACGATCGAGGCATCGAACAGGTTCGCCACGCCGCCCAGCGGATCCTCGTCGTGAATCGATATCAGCCGACCCAGTCCACGCCGCTTGCGCTCAAACGCGCGCATACGCTGCTTCCAGGTCCGTCGTACTCGTCTTGCGCCCGCGCATGATCAGTTCGCAGAGATTTTCCATGTCCTTGAGGTCCACACGGGCCCAGCGTTCGCGAACAAGCGTGATGCCGTAGGCAATGCCGGACAGCACCAGTCCGCACACAACGGCGCCGAATCCGACCACCAGGTGGTTGACCATCGCGGCCATATCGCCCCCGAGCAACGACTGGAGCGCCGGACCCAGCGGGATGATCGTGCCGGCCAGACCCAACATGGGGCCGATCCGAACCATGGCGCGCGAACGATCCAGGGCGGAGGAAATCGCAACCTCCTCCTGCTGCAGCACCTCGTCCAGCCACAGATCCACGTGCTCATCGTCGTCGAGAGCCGCCAGACGGCCCTCGACTTTCGTCCAGAAGCGCCGCAGGGAAGGAGACATGGTCGCTCCCTCCAGGCGCGGCCGATGCCATTCACCACCGAGCGACTGAGCCTTCAGACGCTGTGCCACGTCCACCAGATCGGTCGCCTGTTCACGCAGGCGGCGCCAAGCCTGGTAGAGCAACCGGCCCACGTCGGCGAGAGCCCAGGCAAACAGCACCAGGAGCGCAATCGCGACCGGCCAGAAAAACAGGTTCGCCAATTGAGAGAACAACGCGACTGCTGTGGCGTACGCACTGGATGTCATATTCTCTCCACCGCACGGCTATTGCGATTCGTCATATCCGAAGCCTGATTCCCCCATACATCGTGCGGCCGGGAGAGAGAGAGGAAGTGTAATAGCGCCGATTGAGCAGGTTCTCACCCGAGGCGAATACCTGCCAGCGTGAATCCACGTTGTATGTCAAACCCGCGTCCGTCGTGAAATAGGGACTGTAGCTTCCCGGCACGCCTTTCGTCGTGTCTGTGTTGGTGTCGCTGCTGAACTGCTTGCTCACGTAGCGACCGCTGAGGGAGCTGGTCCATTTCCCGTGCAGGCCGAGCAGTTGCCCCGAGGCCATGTGCGGCGGAATGAACGTCACCCGGCGACCGACAATGGCCGGGTTCGCCTCGTTCTTGGTGATGAGCGCGCGCGTGTAGGTGTATGTTCCCCTGAACTGCAGTCCACGCCAGATCTGGTGACGGAAGGCGGTCTCCAGTCCTCGAGTGCGCCCTGCGCCGGCGTTGACATTGATGAGGAAATTGCCCCGTGGATCGGTCGCAAGGTCCGTTTGCCGGTACACCAGGTTCGTGATGCGGTTCTCGTAGTAAGCCATGTCAACGCTGGTGCCCTCGCCGACACGCTTGCGGACGCCAGTCTCCCAGCTATTGACCGTTTCTGGCTTCAGGGCCGGATTGCCGGCACGGGTCACGCCAGATGAGATCGACGTGGAATACAGGTCGAAGACGTTCGGATTGCGGAACGACGTTCCGACGCTCAGTCGCAGATTCCAGTCCTGAGGCAGGTTCAGCCCCAGCGCGACCTTGCCATTGAGCCTGTTGTTCGATCGCTCGGGGTACTCGGCTCTCGGCGCTGCGGAATTGAAAAAGTTGTCGGCCACGCCGTCGTAGCCCTTCCAGTAGTCGTGACGAGCGCCAAACACCAGACTCAGTCGATCCGAGAGCGCGAGCTGGTCCTGCACGTACGCGCTCTGTGTAATGCTGCGCCCCTTCGCGAAGAAGGACTGATTCAGGATCGAATCGGACTGGGTCCAATTGCCCAGGCCGAAGTTTGCGGTGGAGGCCAGATCGCCCCGGGTTTCTGCGCCGAGCGTCAGGCCATGACGGCGTATGCGGCGATCGTATTGAATGTTGAGATGCGCGTTCCGGCGGACCTGGCTGGTGAGCGTGCCGGGGCCGGCCATCAGCGTGCTCCCGGTGCCTGGCTGCCGAAACTGGAGGAACGGGAGCCCGTAGTAGCTCCCGTCGATACGCAGCAACGAGCCCGACGAAAACGCCTGTTGATAGGTGGCGCTGTAGAAATTGGAGTGCTGCTCGGCGGGTGCCGTGAGGAAGTTGGTCGGTGCGACAGCGAGCCGTCGCTGAACTCCATTGTCATCGAAGACGACGGCCCCGCTGTCTATCGAATTCCCGCTCGCATCCCGCAGGTAGCTCCGGTACTCGTCGTACGCGATGTGATAGCCCATCCGAATGTACTGCAGGGACACGAAAGCGGTCGGGCTGATGATGTACTCCCCCTTGCCGCGAATCGTGCTCTGGCTGAATGAGTTTCTACCCGATTCTCCGACAATGGCCGTGAGTGCTCCCGCCGTCGTGCGCGTCATGATCGGTCCGGTTACGAGCGTTCCGGTGCCGGTCCCTGGAGCGACGACAATCGTGCGGGGGCTGTAACCTGCCGTACGAAACCGCTGGACGCCCAGGCTCACGCCAAGCTTGTTGAACATCCGATCGTTGAAGCCTGCGGACACGCGCGAAGAGTCATACGTACCGAATTGGCCCTGCAACTCGAACTGCCGGCGTTCCACGGGACGGGTTCTGATGTTGATGACGCCGGCCAACGCGTTACTCCCATAGAGGGAGGAAAACGGCCCTCGGACGACCTCGACGCTCGATATCTCGGTCATCGGCATGCCAGCCCAGTCCACGGTGCCGGAATAGGAGTCGTTGATCGGCTGTCCGTCCAGGAGAACGAGTGTTCGGGAGGCGCTGGCGAATCCGCGCATGACTACGGACGCGTCAATCGTCGCAGGGCCCCTGGTGCGCTGAACGTGGACACCCTCGGTCAGCGTGAGCTGCTGGTCGACGCTCTGGAGAGGGCGGGCCTCCATGTCCTGTTGTGTGATGACGCTCGCGGAAACAGGAGACCTCGCGACCGTCGTTTCGGACCGAGTGGCGGTCACGACCACGGAATCGTTGAATCCCTCGACCTCGAGCATCAGGTCTTCCACCAACGCGATGCCCACTTCCACGTGCAGACTCCGAGTGGCGCGCCGGAATCCAGGCGCAGACACCTCCAGAAGCCAGGTTCCCGCGCTCACACCTTCAAATCTATAGGTGCCGGACGAATCCGTCACAGTGGTCTTGGGCGTCAGGCCTCCGGAGGCATGGATCCTGATCGTGGCACCCGGTACGGCGGCCTGCTGGGGATCTTGCACCGTGCCTCGTAATGTGCCCCCAGCCTGGGCAAGCACCTGGGGATTACTCAGACAGAAGAGCAGTCCCGCTATCGCAATAGCCAACGAGGCGTGGGTTGTGCTGATTGGCCGCCCACCGACCGGTGGGAGTGACTCGACGCCAGAGGACATTCACCGCTCCTTGTTGGATGTTTTCGGCGCGCAGGCCCGCCGCCTCCCTGTCGCCGAAACCCAGAACCGCCGTTCCGAACTACTGAGGGTAGCGGGAGAAGGCGCGAGGAATCCTGAAGAGTTGCTGAATTCTTCGTCAGAAGACAACCCCTCTGGCTTCAATCGGGGACGCCCAGTCCTTCGAGAGTTGCATCAGCGCCCGACTCGTCCTACTCTGGCTGAGGAGCATTGACGTGACCCAGAAGGTCGAGGCCATTTACACCGGCGGCGTCCTCAAACCCACACGCGACCTCTGCCTTCAGGACCAGCAGCGCGTGCGCCTGACCGTGGAGACGCTCGAGGAACCCGTGAGCGATCGCGAGGCTGCCGTCGCTCGGCTGAAGGCCGGTGTCGCGAGCATGCGTTTCTTCTCGGAGGGGCCGCTCCCCAGCCGAGAGGAACTGCATGATCGCGATTGACACGAACGTCCTGATCTACGCCTGCGATCAGGCCGACCCACGGCGTCAGAAGATCGCTCTCGACCTCATTGCCAACGCTCAGGACGGCGTCCTCTTGTGGCAGGTCGCCTGCGAGTTTCTCGCAGCTTCTCGCAAGCTCGATAAACAGGGATTCACCCCGGCTCACGCCTGGAATCGCCTCGGCGAGTTCCGGGATCTTCTGCCGCTCGTCATGCCCACCGACGGCAACCTGACCCGGGCGAAGGAACTCCATCTCACGCGAGGCGCGTCGCTCTGGGACGCCTTGATCCTCGCGGCATGTGTCGAAGCTGGCGTTGAGACTCTGTACTCGGAGGACCTGCCCGGATTCGAAGACTTCGAGGGCGTTCGCGTCATCAACCCGTTCAAGTAGCCCAGGGCAGAAGGCAGCCATCCGCTCGGCTGCCAGGTAGTGTGGCCCGCCTACCGCTCGTGCACGTCGTGCCGGGATCGAGCTGGTGTCCAACCGACGTCAATGCCTTCACGGAGAGGCGCGAGCGCCCGTTCTCGAGCCTGCGCGAACCCCCTCCACTCACGCACGATCGCAGCAAGTTCATCGGTCAGCAGGGCGTTGAGCGGGCGGCCCTCTTCGGCGGCAACGGCCCTGGCGGCCTGAAGCAAGTCCGCATCGAGCCCGAGGGTAATTTTCGGCCTCACGGAGCTCCTCGCCAATAGTCCGACTGGAACGGACCGATTCCATCCGCGCGCAGATGAGCGAACGCCGACGGTGTGCCCGGAGGGGAACAGGAGGGGGAACACCCGGGGGGAACAGGGGCTCGCGCGAGGTGTTCCCCCTCGCGCTCGCCTCGCCGCGCCTGAAGCGCGGTCGATATGAATGCGCCGCGTAGGGCAAGTGCTTTCGCCAACCTCAATCAGTGCTGCGAGTTGCCGAACGGGCGGATTCGGCGGCGTCTTGTGCCGCCCGACAAGTGCGACACCGCCGGCGAAGTGGTCAATCGCAGTACCGTGGCGTGAGCGACCACGCGATTTGGC
>JBEBGB010000186.1:0-8849 GCA_040081675.1 Vicinamibacterales bacterium | reverse complement strand
CAGGGTGCGGGCGAGCGGCGGCGCCATTCAGGGTCCAGGCCCGACGATCGCGGGCGGCATGCTGTATCTGAATGCGGGCTACGGCGACCACATGGGTCGCGCGGGCAACGTTCTGCTGGCGTTCGAGCCCAAGTGACAGAGTAGAACAGGCAGGGCAGCAGGAATTCTCTCCGCATTCGACCGCGGCGTCAGTGCTCTTCGCCGGCGTCGTGTGCCCATCGCCTAGCGCCCATCGCCTAGCGCCGAGAGCCGAGAAGCGCGAGAAGCCCGAAGCGAAGCCGAGTCTTCGACTAGGCTTGAATGCCCGAACATGGCGGAGACCATGTCCGCCGCGAGGCTCGCCGTTTCGGAGGGATTCGACGCGGAGCACGCGACACCCCCCTATGCCGTCCCTCATCCACACCGCGGCCAAGGTTGTAGATCGGCCGCCTACACGTCTGTGCAGGGCAATTAGCGGAGTAGGACAAGAGGGCGTCACGCTCACGAGGGAGTTGTGCCCCGCCAGAACAAAGGGCTTCCGCGAGGATCGCCTGATGATGGTGGGACACAGGGCGCCCGCTGGTCGTTGCCACTCCTCGGCCTGAGAGTGTCCCGTAGCTCAGTGACGGCGGCATGCCCGCTCTGACGAGAACTCTCTAGCAACTGCTGCCTCTCATTCCGAATCGGTTGAGGTAACATTCCCCGATCCGACCAATGGCAGAGTCGCAGTTCATTTTCGTCAGCCACGGTTCCCCAGACAACGAGCTGACTCGCGAGGTCTGCCAGGCACTCGAGACAGCGGTTGGCGACCCGTCTCGTGTCCTCGTCGATTTCACTGACCTGAAGGCTGGGATGCCCTGGCCGCTCTACCTGATCGAATGGATGGTTCGGTGTCATGGCGCAGTACTTCTGCTCACCGAGCATGCGATTCCGCGGCCCTGGGTATTAAAGGAAGCCACAATCCTCACGGCTCGACACGCACTTGATCCGACCTTTCCCTTGTTCGTAGTGCAATTCCCAGACACTGCGCATTTGCTGGAGCGGCACGGTTACGGCCCACTTGCGCTGGATACGATTCAGGGGGTGAAGTTCTCGAGTGCCGAGGCGCTCGCCTCTACGGTCCTCAACGAACTTCGACAGCGGCCTCGTAGCCTCACCCCCTTCGACGAAGTGGTCCGTCGGCTGCAGGATCTGCTGGCGAACGTAGGCAGCAACGCCCTGGGTAGCGTGGCGGCCAAGTTGAATGTGTTTCCGGAGCGACTGCAGATTGCGAGCACGGATCGCGACCGATGGATTGAGGCCATCGCGCGCCATCTTGCGTGTGGTCAGCTCGGTGGCTACCCTGGCGTCCACGATCTCATTGACGAGTTCACCGCGAGCGACGCCGAACTCGTCAGGAAGATCTTGCGGTTCGTCTCTCCTTACTGGATCGATCCGGAGGCGGCGTCCAGGCTGCCGCGCCTGATGCGCAGCCATCCCCGCAAAGCTGGTGCACTCAACGGCGCCGACGTCGTCGACTTCACAGCCAGGCTTTACGTGCGCCGAGCACATCTGCCGAGCCTGAAGTTCGATGTTATTCCGTGCGGTGGAGGTGTCCACGATAAGTACGTGGACCATGTCACGAGCGAGATCTGCGATTTCCTCCGGGCGGGCAAGCGAGCTTCAGCGGCTCGCACGAACGACGAAATCGTCGCCCAACTGAAAGGGCAACGAGCTGAATGGTACGCCGTCCTTCCGCCTCCTATGCCCGATTCGGAGGCACTCAGTCAGTTGCTCGACCGCTTTCCAACAATCACGTTTCTCCTCTGGACCGGCGAAGTCTTAGCGCCGAACGGCGATCTCACCAGGGTCGAATGGCTCACGCCGTCAGTAGATGTCGAGCGCGAAGCTAAAGAACGGGCCGACTTCGATTCGGCAGAGGCCATCATCGAGCGTATGGTTTCATGACGGATGGGACACGATGCAGTTCACCAAAGCACACTTCGATCCGCTGAAGTCAGACGGCGCTGTCGTTGATGAACAGGGACACGTAATCGTCAGGACGGGGAACAAGGACACCGACGTTTACGTGTTTTCGGCAGAAATCGTCCTGGCTGTCAATGTGGCAATGGTGACCCGGCGGCCGCTACTCCTTAGTGGAGAGCCTGGATGTGGCAAGACGACCCTTGCCGCCAGCGCGGCGCGCGTGTTGAAACGAACGTTCTTCCGCGAGACGGTCACATCCCAAACCCGCGCAGTCGATCTGCTCTGGCGATTCGACACACTCCGTCGCCTGAACGACGCTCAAACACCGCAGCAACCGCTGCAGGAACGGCAGTATTACGTCGAACCCGGGACACTCTGGTGGGCCTTCGACCCAGAGTCCGCTGAGCGGCGCGGCAAGCGGGTCACTGCGGCACCGGAGTTTCACGCTCGGAACCCAGGTATCGACGAGGCTGGTGGCGATGCAGTGGTGTTGATTGACGAGATCGACAAGGCTGATCCCGACGTGCCCAATGACCTCTTGGAACCATTCGACGTTAACTCGTTTACCGTCCGCGAAACGACCGACCCGATCGTGCGGACGCGCAACGTGCTGCTCGTACTGACCACCAACGGAGAGCGAGAGTTACCCCCGGCATTCCTGCGACGATGCGTCGCGCTACGGCTGCCGGACCCCACTGAAGATTGGTTCGTGACGGTGGCCGAGCGGCGACTGAATACGACAACGCGCGAAACCCCACTCATTCGCGAGGTCGCCAAAGCGACTATGGGATGGCGGCAGGCAGCGACTAGCGCTGGCGTTCGACGTCCAGGAACCGCCGAGTTTCTCGATGCGCTTCTGGCTTGCCGCGAACTCGGCCTATCGCCGGAGTCTCCCGCGTGGCGGGTCGTCGCAAATGCTGTCCTATGGAAGAACGACAAGCTGGCGCCGGTCTTCGAAAAGCTGAGGGATGAGAGCCGCGATTTCACTAGCTGACGCGTTGCGGGTCGCATCGGTGCTGCGGCCAGGTGATCTCGAGACGTGGGAGAGCATGCTCGCCATGCTTGGGGTTTCGCCGAGGGAGGTGGTGGCGGTGGCCCCGCCTTTGACGACGGGTGTGTGGCAGTCCACGGTCACGGATGCGTCCACACGCCCGGCACCGATCAAGATTAGCGTTGAGACAAGTTCTCCGACACCTCCGCAGACGATTGCCGCCACAGCGGAAAGCGCTGAAGTCCAGTCAAATCGCAGGCGTCTGACGCGTGCCGTCAGACTCAAAGATGCGAACCTTTCGCACCCGTTGCCTGGCTGGCTGCTCGAGCCTGGTGTAGAACTGTCACCACCGCTTCAGTCATCAACGTCACTTCCGACGTCACCACTCTTTCCGCAGCGCACCCGCCGAGCAGTCTTGGGTGCCGTATTGGCCAGCACGGAACAGACGGGCGACATCGATATCGAAGGTGTCGCAGCGCAGCTAACCGAAGGACGCCCCTTGTCTCGCGTCCCTCGATTTCGGACGACTACATTGCGACGTGGCGCCTTGGTCCTCGTGGATGTCGGCACCGGCATGGACCCGTACCGGATCGACGTTGATCAACTGCTCGTGTGGTTCGATGAGCTCGTCGCTGACGGTCGGCTAACCGTGCGCTACTTTGTGCGGACTCCGGCAGAGGGCGTCTTCGCCCTTGACCGGCAAGAGACGACACCGTGGGCGGCCCCGGCACCTGGAACCCCGATCATGCTGATCTCCGACCTCGGTATCGGGGGCCTCACCCTCGGAGAGGATCGTGCGACGGTAGCAGACTGGCTCGCCTTCGCCGAGATGGCCGTCCGATCGAGTAGTCCGTTGCTGGCGCTGGTTCCATACGAGGCCCGACGCTGGCCGACACGTCTTGCGCGCGCGATGACGCTACTCCATTGGTCTGAGCGCACCAGCGTCGGAACCGTTCGGCGTGCGAAGCGCGAAAGGCAAGAAAGGCGGTGACGATCGACGCGCTTGGCAATGCCGGTCAACGCCTGAACGCTCTCCAGGCCTCGCGGCCGGATGCCGTAAGGCTTGCCGAAGTGGCATCGCTGGCAGTGAGAATCGACGCGTACTTGCTCCGGCAGCTGCGCCTTCAATGCCTACCCGGTTCCGACGTTGGCACCGAGGCGGACCTGTGGTTCAGCCGTCTGGTCGAGTCGCGCGGGACGCGGGCGATCGTGCTGGACCGACACATCGTCCGCCTCCTGCGGCAGCACCTCGTGAGCAATCGTCCGCTGCTCGAGCAAGTAGTAGCAATTACGCTCGACAAACGCAGAAACAGTCCCCCAGCACTCAGGCTCGAAGAACGCATCAACGCTGAACTGATGCTTCGCGGCGAGACCGCCGTTTCGGAAGTGGACCTGCTTCTAGAGCCGGCCGTGCGATCGCTCAAGACGAGCCACGAGCGCGGCCGAGAGATTGCTCAATGGTGGCTGGGAGCAGCACCACGACTGCATCCTCTCGTGTGGCACGCCGCGAATGCTCTTGCACTTCTCATCGCAACCTCGGTACTGCTACGGCGCCGCGTTGATCCGGGCGGCGTTCCCCTACCTTCTGTTTCGCTGGACCAGTTGGGATGGGCATTGCCGCTGGGTCTCGACCTCGGTGCACTGGACGTGGACGTCGAGCTGGGAATCGAGAGACTGACCTTCCGCACGCCGCGAGAAGAGCGATCCCGCATCGAGGTTCCAGCCACGATTCCTCCACTGGTCGACGTGGAATGGACTGCCGACGGCATGCGTCGGCGCGCGTTGGTCCCGGTAGCCGTCGATCAGTCGGTCGACTTGGGCATCGGCGCAGCTAATGTGACGCTCCGCACGCTGAGTGGCGCCATCTACAGAATTCTCTTGGAAGAGACCATGGCTCAGAAAAGGTGCTTCGTCTCCATGCCCTTCGGCGTGAAGACCGACTATCGCTCAGGAAGGTCGTTCGACATGGACGCCACGTACCGGAGCATCATTAAACCCGCTGTGGAATCGGCGGGAATGGATTGCGTGCGCGCCGACGAGATCGCCGGAGCCGCGGTCGCAAGCGTCGCGTTTGAGCAATTGCTCTCGGCCGACGTCGTGATTGCGGACCTGTCGACCGCTAGCGTAAGTGTGGCTTACGAGCTAGGCATGCGGCATGCGCTCAGGCCTTCCGGAACAATCGTGATCGCTGACGCCGAGGCCGACTCCCTGGCCTTCCTCCGAGTGTGGAGATACGGCCATTCCGGAAAAAAGACGAACGCGGATGAAACAGCACGCATGCAATCTGACCTTACCAAGTATCTTACTGCTGCCACAGCTGACGAAGTGCTGGACAGTCCTTTCTACGGGCATCTCACCGATGTGCTGCCACCAGTTCGGATCGAGAGAAAAACCGAAGATGATCCCCAGCCAATCGCTCAATATCGACGGCTGTTGCAGTCGATCAGCGACTACACGCGAACTGCAGTGCGTGAAGTAATGACACCGCGTCCCGATATCGTGGCAGTGAGAGACAATGCCACTCTGGACGAAGTCCGCGCGCTAGTCCGTCAGGAATCCTACTCACAGTTTCCGGTGTACAGCGAAACTTTGGACAATGTAATTGGTTTCTTCAACGTCCGCGATTTGCTGTTTGTCAGCGCCGACGCCACGTTTTTGGTGACGTCGGTGATGCGTCCTGCGCAGGTCATACCTGAAACCAAGCGCGTACTCGACGCGTTGGCAGGGATCCGGAAGCAAGATGCAGGCATGGCGATTGTGGTTGACGAGTATGGAGGAACTGCTGGCCTAGTCACGTTAAGCGATCTTGTCGAGGATCTTGTTGGACCGGAGCCTCACGTCACTGATGAATTGATCGTGACAGAGGCTGACGGATCGGTACGATGCTCTGGAACTGCTCCTATCGCCGATCTGAGCTCCGTGCTCGGCGTGGAGATTCCTCCGGGAGGGTTCGAGACTGTGGGCGGATGGGTTCTGGCGGCCCTAGGAAGAGTGCCGGTGGTCGACGAGCAACTGGAGATCGATGGCTTGTCCATCAAGGTGCTGCATGTCTCCCAGCGTCGTATACGTCAGGTTCTCGTGCGTCGCCTGATCCCATGACACGTCGATTCCACGACCAGACCCTCTGACTGCGCCACACCGAACGGAAAGCCTAACAGTAGCGCACAAAGCGAGTCGGACGCCCGCTCCGCCGTACACCGCTCCATTTGCTCAGAAAGCACCTTCATCGACACTTGCCTCCCTCGCATCGTCCCTCATTTGGGATCCGACGTCGGGCGTCGGCGCACTGCGTCGCAGGCCAGACGAGAATCGATGTTGGTCAACGTCTGCTCCGCCCCGGAGAAATCTGATCCTCGCCGGCCGGTCGGCATGGGCAAACGCACTTGGCAATCGCGCTCGGCGTCGAGGCGAGGAAGCAGAAGCGCCGCGTCCTCTTCAACCATGCCGCGGATCTCGTCCGCCAGTTGCTCGAAGTTGCGCGATGGGCGCGAGCTCACGCGAGTACTACTCCGGCTGCGCCGCGTCGAAGTGTTCATGATCGACGAACCCGGGTCTGTGCCGTTCGAGCGCGCCGACGGCAGCTGCTCCGCTATAGCAACGCCACAGGCTCCCTTGGATTTCCTGGCCGCCGGCGTCAGGGTCGTACGTGCGTCACCACAAGTTCGCGAACCCTTAGAGCAACCTTCCGCAGAACTTCGTCCTGTTCGACAGGTGATAAGGCCGACAGCGGCCTCGTCGGAGAATTCACGGCCTGGAAAACCGACAGAGAGATCGATTGCGGACCGACTTCCGGATCTGGGTACAGGAAGAACGCCTCTTCAAACAGGCACGGATTGACAACGACGGATACGATTGTCGTGCCGGCCGTCTGGCTGCTCCGGAGAATCGCGGGCAACTCGCTATTCCGGACAAATTCAGACGCCAGGTATGCGCTGCTAACGAGGAGGACGGCGACTCGCGCGCCGTCGATGTGGCGCTCGATTCGTTCTTGCCAAGCCTCCCCAGCCGACAGGTTCGCGTCTGAAAACACCCGAATCTTGTGTTGACGCACCAAGGGCGTGAGGTGCTGAAGCAGGCGCTCCAGCCATCGCTCTTGCTGATTCGTCGAATCGTTGTCCTGGTGAGCATAGCTGATGAATACCGCCGCATCCGCGGCTACACCCGTCCTCGGAGACGCGGCGGCGCGACGAGGGGTCGCTGACGTCGACCTCTCGTCGGTCCCTCGACGGTTCACTCCGTCGCCAAGATCTGCTGATCCTGAGACGTGCTCAACGAACACGCTCCGGAGACCAGAAGTGGCGTAGTTCGTATAGTTGTTTAACAACGTGCCAGCTAGTTGCTTGTGAACGCCTCGCCGAAGCGCCAAGAGCTCTAGCGCGCCGTCGGCATTTTCGAATCGCGAAACAGACATCAGGCTCGCCTGGTCTCTCAACAGGGCCATGTACGGACTCTCGCGCAGACGCCAGATGTCGTCGAGGTCCGCAGTCTTAGGAATCGGAATGTACCACTCGGTCGGTTCGGACCCCACGAAAGGCGCAGATCTAAGCGCACGGAACTCACCGGTCTGCGCGATGCACTGGCGATAGATCGGCCCGTACATCTGCCAGTCCAACACCGCGGCATCCAGCAGTTGCCCAATCTTCAACACTGTCATCGCATCGAAGACGTCATGGCCACACGCAACTGACGCCACGGGCAATTGGGTGCGGCCTCCAGGAAGGCACTTGACTGGCAGAGAGGCCAGCGGCAAGTGTCCCTCGAACTCGGCTATGGAAGTCTTGCCGAGCAACTCATCGAGTTCCGCTTGACGAGAGGGCAAGAACTGGCCTCCTGGGGAAAGTACGAACTGCAGCCATAGCCTTCGCGATGTCGCCGCGACCTGCGGCATGTTGGGATGGTCAAGGACGACATCTACATCCCTGGCGATCTCCGACAAGTAAGGGGAAACAATGGCAGCGTAGTCGACAACCTCGACGACGCCAGCGTTCCGAAACTCCCTCAGAACGTCTGCGACGGCAGGTGCGATCGAGTACGCGCTATAGCGACGACGCTGATTGACAAGGGCGTCGTACTGCGCTGCGTCTACGAACACCTTCTCGCAAAGTAAGAACGGAAATGGCTCAATCAACCCAGGGTGAATCGCCGACATTGGCGGGAGTGTGGAAAAAGCTCCGGCGCCGCGCCCAAAACGGAACCGCCATGTTTCGCTCTGAGACGCCGCAAGCCCGCCAATACTCCAAGCGCCGAGTGCAACACGCATCGCTCACACCGCCCGCTGAATGGTAACAGGGTCGCGGGAAGCCGAGTTCTTGAACAGGCCACCCGCTGTCAGCAGATACGAGGGTCAACGCCTGGAAGGACGCGGCTGGCCAGCAGTCCCGACATGTCGCACAGGGTTGAATAGCACATCGCGGTCGTCGAAGACGACCGCCCTCGCGCCTGCAAATGGTTCGACAGAGGTCGCCTCCGTCGACCTTAAGCCAGTCGTTCCGAAAACATCGCCGTTGGCAGTCGCCTCCCTCGCATCATCCCTCATTCAGGATCTGACCACCTGCATTTACCACGACCGACGGGACCGAGTTAACGACACGAAAATCTCCTCAGGCATCTTCCAGTCCTCAAATCGCTGGAGGGCGTCCGCGCTGCCGACGACGCCACGGGCTTGCTCGAGGCGCTCACGAATCGACTCGCGACGAGATGCGGGCAGATCATTGAGGTGGCCTGCGACGTCGTCAAAGAACGCATCCAACCCGCGAAGAAGTTGTAGGCTGGGATCGCCCCAAGCAGATTCTTGCGGCTAGAGCCCGCCTACCGTCCATCGCCTAGCGCCAGAGAGCGCGCGATTAGCGCGCTGTCCGCGGCTCGACGATGTTGAACGCGGGATCGAAGTCGTCGAACAAGGACATGAGCTCCG
>JBEBGB010000185.1:0-8854 GCA_040081675.1 Vicinamibacterales bacterium | reverse complement strand
GGACCAGGCCGATGAGCGGCGTGATGATCACGGCGTCCGGCCGCTGCTCGTCGAGAAACCGTTCGATGTCCGGACTGGGCGGCAGCGCACGATCGATGGCATCCAGGGCACGGGCGATCAGGCGGCGGGCCGCCCGTGGGCGGCCCGGTCCCCGCTCGACGAGCCAGACGAGCCCCACGGGCGTCCGAACCACCGCGCGCTGGCGCAGTGAAGGTGCGTCGGAATACGCGGGCTCGAGATAGCGCAGATAGTCGAGCGCGAGGCGCACCTTCGTCGCGAGAAACCGTGTCCGTTGCTCCCGCCAGCGCACGGTGCCATGCGTAACCCCTGGGTGCTCCTCCGCCAGCCGCTCGACGATCGACTGACCTCCGAGGGCTGAGGCTGCCCGCTCCGAGCCGAGAAAGATCTCGTGCCCGCGAACGGCGAGCTCGTCAACCACTGATTCCAGGTTCCTGTAGTACCCGTTGTGCAACGCCGCCATCAGGATCTTCACGGGAGGCGCGTCCCGTTGCGAGGCCGGCGCAGCCCTGTTCGGTGCGTCAGCATCAGCAGCTCATAGCGGGCGCGACGCCCTACGTGTCGTAGCTGGCGGCTGGTTCTGTTCACCGTCACCAGTATTTCGTAGACGGCCTTCCGCCGGAACCGACGCAACCTCCCGCGCGACGTGTTGAAACCGATGAGCGTGTAGTGAAGCGTGAGCAGGGCGCCCTTCTTGATCAGCTTCTTGACCCAGTGCAGGTTATCGATACCGCGACCACAGCTCTTGGAGAACTCGGTCTTTCGATAGAGGCGCCACGCGGACGTGATCTGATAGAGCCCCAGCATCCAGAGCAGCCGTACTGCTGGAACACGAACAGCGGGCGTGCTGGACGCGAGGTACTCCCGCATCAACACCAACGCGTGCTGCAGCGTCGGGGGCCACCCGAACCACCGGGGCGGCGGGCCGGCGAACAGCGTCACGCGCTGGCGTGCAATGCTCGCAGTAGCGGATCGGCGCCGCCACCACAACGGCTCCTCCACTTGGCGGATCTGCCCCTGCAGCGTCAGCTCGGCGATGAGCAGCCGATCCGGGTTCAACACGGAGCGGAAGATGCCGGCCGCCTCGAGCGCTCGCACTCGCATCAGGCCGTAGACCATGTCACCAGAACCGACGCCGTCGTGACAAAACCGGCGCCACCGGTCCATCACGCTGGTGACGCCAATCGTCTGGAACGATCGTGGCTCCTTCTCGATCGGGTTCCCCAGTTCGTCCATCCGCTGCGTTACCGGGTACGCCATGACGACATCCGGGTTGGCATCGAGTGTGCCGGCCATGTGCGCGAGCCAGTCCGGGTGCCAGCGATCGTGGTCGCTGACCCAGGCGAAGTATTCGGCGGTGGGATACTCGCGCGCCGCGCGCGTGGCGACCTCGCGCCAGGTAGGCACCATGCCCTGGCGTTCCCGATGACGCGCATATCGGACGCGCGAATCGTGCTGCTCGTATTCCCGTGCGATTCTCGCGGTGTCGTCGCCTGACGCATCGTCCAGCATCAACAGCGCGAAGTCGCCTGATGTCTGGCTGAGAATTGAGTTGGCCGCCTCGCGCAGGTGCCGAGCGGAGTTATGAAGCGTCATCCCCAGCACGACCTTGGGACCGGCCTGCGATGATGCCGTCGCCTCGCTGACAGACGCCCTGCGGTTGTCCGCGGCACGCAGGGTACCAGCGAGATGACGGTAGACCAGCAACTCCCTCCTTATCTTTGGAGGCTCCTTCATCGCCGTCGTGTAGTCGGTCTCGAGGAGCGCAATCTCGCGAAGATCGTACTGCTCACCAAGCACGTCGCTCACGCTGGAGATCTCGGCGTTGAACGGCGACCTTTCACGGTTCAGCGAGTAGAGCGAGCGGCACCCGGCACGGGCGGCAATCGACGCATACTCCCGCACCTGCGCTGTCGTCATTTCCTGAAACGAGACCATGTTCACGGTGAGATCGATGGGGGCAGCGGCCACGACATCGGTCAGGGTGTTCGGAACAAAGACGAAGTCCGCGTCGAGCCAACCGTCGGCGCTCGACGCGTCGGTGTCTGCGCCCACGAAACGGACGCGGGCGTCCGGAAAGAGCGCCATCAGGTACACCGCCGAGAACAGGAACAACTCGGGCAGATCCGTGATCACGTACGTCGTGTTCGGGAACAGCGTTTTGAACTGATAGGCGAATCCACCCCAGCCGGCGCCGATCTCCCACACGACCCGACGCTCGCCGGTACTGAACGGGTCCAGCGTGCCGGCTCGCTTCATCCCGGCCAGCACCTCGTAGAACTTGATGGTGTCGACATTGAAGAGTCGGCCGTCGATGTCGAACCCGAACCCTCCAAGCGCCGGTGACTCCGGCACGAGCAGCTCGTCACCGGCCAGGGCCCGGAGCGCTTCGAGCCGCGTGATGAATGCCTCGAGTCTGCGGCCCTGCTTCTCACGAAAATTGTGCGCCCGAAGATTGGTCACGTGTACGGCGTGCTGTCTGAGCCTTCGGAGGATGAGCGGCGAGGCGTCGAGCAGGTAGTCGATGTTCTCGAGCTCCTCGCGCCAGTAGGTACTCGGCGCCGCCTCGGCCGAGCCGGGCGACACGCCACGCGTCACTGCCAGCACCGCGTCGCGCACCCTGGGATATGCCTCCCACGCGCGTTGCTCGACCGGCGTCAGCGGCACGTTGATCACTGATGCCTGGCCCCAGTGAGCTGCTTCAATCCGCCCTTGAGTCGCGCCACCTGCTTGCGGGCGCTTAGGCCGCGCCGCCATTTCGTCCAGCTTTTCGCCCGACGCCTCTGCTCGCTGGCACGCCGCTGCTCGTCGCGCGCCATCGCCTTGTGATCGTGGTACGCCGCGCGGGCGTCGAGGATCTGCTCCTTCACCTGGCCGCGCTGGCGCTCGCTCTCGGCCCGCGCGATGTCTACGCCGTCCATCATCAGCCACTGCCCTGGGCGTGTCGCGGCGGCAGTAGCGAGCCAGCGGACCCACGCCGTCGCCGCGACGGCGGGCGTCGCTTCACGCTCGGAGCGGCGGGGCGTCGCGGCGAGTCGCTCGATGGCCTCCACGAAGGCGGGGGTGGCCGGAGTGTCGAGCCCACCCGGCCGAATGAACGCCGTCAGGAACTGGCGGTTCCGCTCCTCGCGTGTTTCTGGAGCCGAGAGCGCCTCTGCCAGTTGACGTAGATGCGCGGCGAGGTCGGGCGCGGTATGGAGCAGCCCCCCCTCGACATTCAGCAGGTAGCGGAAGTGCGCCATGCCATCCTGGTGCATGCGGTAGGGTGGCAGCATCAGGGTTAGGACGGGCCGCCCGACAATCGCAGCCTCGAGAAATGCGCTGGTGCAAAGACCGACGACCGCGCGGCTGAACACCAGCGCGTCGAAATAGTCGGCCTTCGAATCACGATCGATCGGCGTGGCGCCGTGGACGACGACGTTGTCGAGCCCGTCGAGGCTGATGCCCGCCCACTCCTTCACGCGCTCGGGGTGTGGCCTGACCAGCACGCCCGCATCGCGCAACACCGGGTCGTCGCTCGACCGCAGGGCGAGCACCCACTCCTTCACGAATCGTGGCTCAATCGGATCCGGGACCGGACTCATGGCCGAGCAGACGTACAGCACGAACGAACGTTTGGGATCAAGGCCGGCCCGGCGGCAGAATTCCTCCCGCGAGCGTGATGGACGGCGGTCGAACCACTGGTCGTAGCACTGCGCCCCGGTGACAACGACGCGGTCGGCCGGCAGAGCGTGCATCTCCGTCGCCTCTCGCTTCTGGACGTCGTTCCACACGAGCGTGAGGTCAGGCGCGATGTGCAGCAAGGCCTTGCTCGAGAGGTGGTCCCAACTCATGATGCCGGCGGCCACCGGGATGCCGAACGCACGCGCCGACTTGAGCTGCTCGATCGCCGACGAACGTGAGAACGTGAGGGAGGTCAGCACGACGGCATCCGGCGATTGCGTCTCGAGAAACGTGCGAGCCGCGGCGCTGGGCGGCATCGATCGCTCAATCCATCGAAGGAGGCGACCGACGAGGCGATGGCCGCCCAGCCCTCCGCCGACGCCCGACGTCAGCCAGCGGACGATCCGCGGGGCGCGCTCGACGTTGCGCAGCCGAAGTTTCGGCACGTCTGCGTACCGCGGATCGAGGAAACGCACGTAGTCGAGTGCGTGGCGAACCCTTCGCGCGAAGACGAACGAGGGCTCCGCGGCCGGCTGGGGCGCGTAGCTCCATGACACCGCCGGGTACTCCGCGGTGAGCCGCTCCGCCAGCGCCTGCCCCCCGAATGACTCCGGCTCGTCAGCCGCCAGGTGCACGCGATGCCCACGCTCCGCGAGGCCGCGGATCACGGACTCGAAATTGCGGAAGTACGCGAAGTGCATCGCGGAGAAGAGGATCTTCACGCGTGTCGCCTGCCTCGCGCGCTCACTGGCCGAATACTCCGGACAAGCGTCTAAGGCCGCGCTTGAGCGTCGTCACGGATCTGTTCGTGCCGAGGCGATAGCGCCAGTGCCGCCATTGACGCGCGCGCTGCTTGCGCACGGCTTCGTGGGCGCCCTCACGTTGCCGTGCCAACCGCTGCTCGTCCCGTGCGCGCTCCCGCGCGCGCAGTTGCTCCGTCTTCCGCGCCCGTTCCTCCTGCGTCCGCCGCAGCACGGCCTCGCGCTCGCCTTCCTCAACGGCGCGCCGGGCCGCGCGCCCGGCCTCCCGACGCCGTCGTTCCTGCGCCGTCTCGGCATCGCGTGCGGTCTTCTCGAGATCGAACGCGTCCATCAGCAGCCACTGTCCCAGGCCGCGCGTGCCCGCCACGGCAAGGTGCTCGACAAAGCGCGTGGCGGGTGACCGCTCCGCGAAGCGAGGGTCGGGCGCCTTGCGCCCTTCGCCGCCGAGACGCTCGACCGCATCGACGAACAGCGGCGTCGCCGCCGTATCGAGGCCGCCTGGCCTGACGAACGCCGTAACGAAGCGGCGGTTGCGCTCGTCACGCCCGCCTCCGGCCCGAAGCGTGCCGGATAGCTGCCCGAGGTGCGCGGGTAGGTCGGGCGCGGTGTGGAGCAGGCCACTCTCGACCGTCAGGAGGTACCGGAAGTGCGCCATTCCGTCCTGGTGAATCCGGTAGGCCGGCAGCCGGAGGGCCAGTACGGGACGGCCAACGATTGCCGCTTCGAGAAATGCGCTGGTGCAGAGGCCGACAACCGCCTCGCTGTAGTAGAGCGAATCGAAGTAGTCCGCCTTTGCATCGCCGTCAATCGGTGTGCGCCCGTGCACCACGACGTTGTCGATGCCGTCGAGGCTGACGCTCTGCCACTCGCGTACGCGCTCGGGATGCGGCCTGATCAACACGCCGGCATCGCGCAGCACCGGATCACCACTTGCGCGCACCACCTCCACCCACTGCTTCACGAAGTGCGGTTCGACCGGGTCCGGCGCCGGGCTCATCGCCGAACAGACGTAGAGCACAAACGGGCGGGAACCATCGAGGCCGACGGCCTGGCAGAAATCCTCGCGCGACCGCGCTGGCTGCCGGCCAAACCACTGGTCGTAACACTGAGCGCCGGTGACAACCACGGTCTCGCTGCGGAGGCCGTGCATCTCGATGGCTTCGCGTCGCTGGATCTCATTCCACACCAGTGTCGAGTCCGGAGCGATATGTATGGGCGCCTTACTCGACAGATGGTCCCAGCTCATGACGCACGCCGCCGAGGGGATGCCGAGCGCGCGGGCCGCCTTCAATTGTTCCATTGCGAAGGAGCGCGAGACAGTCAGCGAGGCGAGGAGCACGACGTCGGGGTCCTGCTGCTCCAGGAACACCTTCGTGCGAGCACTCGGCGGCAATCTTCGCTCAAACCACCTGAGCGCAGCGGCCATCGGGCGATGCATGCCAACCAGCGCGCCCGGCCCTGACGTCAGCCAGCGGACGATGCGTGGCGCGCGGGCGATGTTGCGGAGCCGCAGCTTCGGCGTGTCGCGGTAGCGCGGATGGAGAAACCGCACATAGTCGAGCGCGAACCTGGCCTTCTGTGCGACGGGGAACCACGACTCGTCCTCGGGCGATGGGGCCCACCCCCACGTCACGCCCGGGTACTCGGCGGCCAGCCGCTCAGCGAGGGCCTGCCCCCCGAACGTCTCCGGCTCGTCGGCGATGAGATGCACCCGGTGCCCGCGTTCGGCCAGTTCGCGCACAACCGACTCGAAGTTACGGAGGTACGCGAAGTGCAGCGCCGAGAGAAGGACCTTCATGCTCGCGCAATGACTCTCAGGTTCTTGCCGTAACAGCCGGCATTCGCCAGAAATTGCAGCACGTCGGCAATGTCCTCGAGGCCATCGCCGGGCCTGTTCAGCACCTCGCGCCGGTACCAAAGGTAATCCTGGATATCGAGTCCCTCGGTGACGATCAGCTCGGGCGCCAAATCGTTGCGCGTCATCAGATCGCGGATCGTCGTCGGCGTGTAGTAATTCAGGTGATGAGTGGGCCAGATGAAGTGCGCGGCGACGCCCATCAGCAGCCGCGACGCGGAGTCGTAGTTCGGCACGTACAGGAACAGGATGCCACCGGGGACGAGCAGATCGACGCAGGCGCGCAGCGTCGCCACTGGGTCGAGCAGGTGTTCGAGCACGTCGAACAGTGAGATGGCGTCGAAGCTCGCGGGGGCAAATCCTGCATCCTCGAGCGCGAGGAGCCGAAGGTCGAGCCCGCGCCCGCGGCCGAACTCCACTGCGGACGGATTGAGGTCAATGCCGATCGCTTCCCACCGCCGGTCGCGTGCGGCTTCCACGACGAAGCCGGTGCTGCACCCGACGTCGAGATACCGGGGTGCCCGGCCGGCCGCAACGCGCAGGTGCGAGGCCATCAGCCCGACTCTTTCGGTTCCAAAACGCCCGACGCGGTACTCGTGGCTACTCATGCCCAGGTCGCGGACAATCGCCTGATATGCCGCCGACGCGTACATCGTCTGGTAGTGCGCCTCGTCGAACGTCGGGTTGACATACACGAGATCGCACGCCCGGCAGCGAACGACCGTCATATGATCCTTCTCGAGCTCGGCGGCCTCGTCCGTGCTCCCGCACGTCGGGCAGGGGCGTCGCGACAGCAGCTCCTCGGGGATCCGGCCGAACCGTGACACCAGCTCGTCGATCGGGTGTGTCCGTTTCTCGATTAGGCTCGCGTACGAACCGCCAGGCCGGAGCCTGCCCACGTCCACGGGCTGGTACTCACCGAGCCGTCGGTAGGGAATCTGCATTACGTAACCGGCGCCTGCCGGCGCGACGCGAGCACCAGCTCCGCCAGCGCCAGATCCCATGGCGTGTCGATGTCGATCGAGTCCTCCGCGCTCATGAGCAGCGGCCGGCAGTCGTCACCGTAGAGCGAGCCCGCGGCGACGACCGAGGCTCGTACGGCGAGCACGGCAGGGCCGTTACGCGCGAGCAGGCGTGGCTTCGATTGACGCCCGGCCACCGGCGGCGCATCCAGAAACGGACGCAGCCGGTCACCGTCCAGGCGCATCACCGACGTGGGACTGAACTGATGCGGTACTTCGACGACCGATACGACTGAATCGGCACCCGATCGCGCCAGCCGCTCGACTGCATCATCGATGTGATCGCCGCGCCGCAGAGGCGAGGTCGGCTGGAGCAGCACGACAACGTCTGCGGCGAACCCGGCGTCGCGCATCTCGGCCAGGGCGTGCTGAACGACGGGCAGCATGGGCGTCTCGTCCGCGGCCAGCGCCGCCGGACGAGGGAAGGGGACTTCGAGGCCGAGTGCGCGCGCCACGGCGGCAATCTCCTCGTCGTCGGTGCTCACGATGACACGTGTCAGCGTCGTGCTCTGCCGTGAGGCCTCCGCGGTGTAGGTGAGCAGGGGCCGTCCTCCGACGAGCGCGAGGTTCTTGCGGGGAATGCCCTTCGAGCCGCCACGCGCCGGAATGACGCCAAGGGTCCGCATCAATAGGCCAACCGCTTTTGCACGCGCAGCGGCGCGTGTGCGAGCACGTCGGCGATCCGCGGTCCTGCGCCGCCGTCGCCGTAGAGATGGTCGGATTCGTAGCGCCCGTGCGAAATCTGCTCCTTCACGGCGGCAACGATCTCCGCGCGGTCGTGACCGGCATCCACGACGTTTGCGCCGCGGTCGCGCCCCAACTGGCGCGTACCGACGTTCACCGTGGGCACGCCGATGAACGCCCCTTCGCGCACTGGCGCGCTCGAATTGCCAATGGCGCAGGCACTGCCGATCATCAGCCGCACATAGGTCTCGATCGGGAAGTTCTTGTAGAACCGGATGTACTCCGGGCGATGCGCCTCGCGGAACTTGCGCATGCCGCGCGCGATGTCCTCCGATCCGGCATCGGCGTTGGGCCAGAGCATGATGGTCGGCATCTGCAGCTCCTCCAGTGCGGCGAGCGTCTCGCCGATCTGGCGTTCGCCCTCTCCATACTCGGTCGTGACCGGATGCTGGCTCACGAGCAGAAACGGCTGATCCAGCGTAATGTGCGCACCCGCGCCTTCGCGCTCGAGCCACTCGGCCGGGTCAAGCCGACCGTCGGTCTGCGCGATCTCGGAGACGAGGTCGACACGTGGGCAGCCGACTACGTGTACCCGGTCGGCGTCCTCGCCCATCCGGATGATGCGCCCGGCGGCCTGCTGATTGGCCGGAAAGTGCAGGTGCGCAAGCTTCGTCACGGCGTGGCGAATGCTCTCGTCGATGGTGCCGCTGACCTCGCCACCCATCGTGTGTGCCACCGGGATGTTCATATAGGCCGCGGCGACCGCGGTGGCCATCGTCTCGAACCGGTCGCCGACGCTCACGACGACGTCCGGCTTGAGCATCTCGAAAATGGTGGGCAGCTCGAGCAGC
>JBEBGB010000857.1:0-2276 GCA_040081675.1 Vicinamibacterales bacterium | reverse complement strand
GTCGCCGATGACCTTCCCGCAGTGAAGGCGGATCCAAACGCGCTCGGACTGCTCCTGAACAATCTCATCGACAATGCGATTCGCTACTCGAAGGACGTGCGCAGGCTGACGATCGGCGCACACGCAGGTGCGGGTTCGGTGACCCTCGAGGTGACCGACCAGGGCATCGGTATCCCCGACGACGAAATCGGTCAGGTCACACGTAAATTCTTTCGCGGTCGCAGTTCGGTGACCGGCGGCAGCGGACTGGGCCTGGCCATCGTCGACCGCATCGTGTCGGACCACGGCGGGTCCCTCCAGATTCGCAGTCGAGAAGGACAGGGCACAACCGTTTCAGTTACGATGCCGGCCGTCCCGTCATGAAGAAACGCGTCCTGCTCGTTGAAGACGACCCGGTCTTGACGCGCGTGCTGCGCGACAACCTCACCTTCGAAGGGTTCGATGTGACGTCGGTGGCCGATGGCACACTGGCGCAGTCGCTCGAGAAGGAGCTGTCACCCGATCTCGTGTTGCTCGACGTGAATCTACCCGGTCGATCCGGATTCGAACTGTGCGAGTTGTGGCGACGGCAGTCGCAGGTGCCCATCATCCTGCTGACGGCGATGGGACAGAAGGGCGACAAGATCCGCGGCTTGCAGCTCGGGGCCGACGACTACGTCACCAAGCCCTTCGACCTCGAAGAACTCCTCGCACGCATTCATGCCGTGCTACGCCGCACGCGGACGGTCGCGCATCGACTGACACTCGGGGATGTGGCGATCGACCTGACGGCGCGAACCGCGAGGAGAGGCGACGAAGAGCTCGACCTGACCCACCGCGACTTCGAGATCCTCGGCTACCTGGCGGCCCGGCCGCACACCATCGTGTCGAGGCACGAACTGCTGCGCGCCGTCTGGGGCTATCCGGATGCGGCGGCGACGCGGGCTGTGGACCACGCGATTGCGCGTCTGCGCAAGAAGATCGAAGAGAAGCCGCACAAACCGCGCTACATCCACACGGTGCACGGCGACGGGTACTACTTGGCGCCCGACGGGCAGACCGACGTCTCGTAGCTGTCAAAGAGCTCTACCACGGAGGACACCGAGAACAGACAGCGGTCACGGAGCGAAAGGACTGGAGGGCTATGGGCGCTGGGCTACAGGCTCAGGCTTTGCCTCCCGGTCACACTGAGCTTCGCCCACCTTTCTCGTCCTGCTCCCGCCCGCCCTGAGTACTGTGCCAGTCCTGCCTGCCCGGCCAGCCCTCCTGCCCTATTTCTTGAACTCCTTCGCCATCGCAGCGCGGTCCAGCGCGACACCGCGGACATAGACCTTGTCGATTCGGCGCGTGTTCGAGATGTCCTCGAGGGGGTTCGCGGTCAGCACAATGAAATCGGCGCTCTTTCCCGGAGCGAGTGAACCGAGGTCCTGAATACCGAGCAGCGCGGCCGGTCGAGACGTCGCGGCGACAATAGCTTCGGCTGGCGAGATACCGCTTGTGACCCATCGTGTCAGCTCGTGATGGTCTGCCCATCCGAAGGCGTGACGTGCGTCGATGCCGGCGTCAGTGCCGAGCACCAGCCTGGCGCCGTTGGCGATGTACTTCGGCAGGTTGTTCCTGAGATTCTGCTCGCGAGTGGCAGCGGTGGGCGGACGCGGCGCACAGTCCTTCGCGCGAATCTCTTCGAGAGCTTCTTGCGGATAGGTGGCGTCGACGAAGGGATCGTGGTTGCACGCCTCGCTCCGATCGCCGAGTCCGACGACCGTCGTCCAGTAGGGCTTCTTCTCACGTAGCAGCGCGAGCAGTTCCTCGTCGAGCGGTTCGTTCTGCACCGTGTGCACGAGCACATCGGCGCCTGCTCGGACCACTGCCTTCTGGTCGGCCATCTGAATCGCGTGGGCGTGCACGAGCATCCCGTTCTTGTGGGCTTCGTCGATCACCGCGTTGTAGACCTCGGGCGTCATCTTCGGATATGTGCCGCGCCGATCGTCCACCCAGATCTTGACGCTCTTCAGTCCCTTGGCCGCCATCCCCTGGACCGCCGCTCGTGCCTGCGCACCCGTCGTGACCTCGTACACCACCTTCAATTCGTTCGTCGCCTTGATGAGAATCGCGTCCGGTCCCCCACCCGGTGGCGCCATGCCAGGCATGAAGGAGAAACGCGAGGCGACGGCGTACTTGCCCGCCTGCTGATCACGCACAAACGCAATGGACGCGTCCGTGGGGCTGCTTCCGACCGACTGCGTGGCGGCAACCCCGTAGTACGCCTGGCGTCGCAAGTGGTCCAGCACGTTCGC
>JBEBGB010000856.1:0-2279 GCA_040081675.1 Vicinamibacterales bacterium | reverse complement strand
CATCAAAATCGCGAAGGGCTGGAAGGTCGACTTGGACGATGGCGAGTTGACCATTCACCTCGAGATGTTGCCCACGCACGCCTTCTACTTCTTCGGCAAGGAGCCAGGCGCGGGCGGACTGCCGACCGGCACGAGTGGCAAGCTGGCGTGCCTGCTTTCGGGTGGCATTGATTCACCGGTGGCGGCCTATCGCATGATGCGCCGAGGCTGCACGGTGATGTTCATTCACTTTCACAGCTACCCGATTCTGTCGCGCGCGTCGCAGGAGAAGGTGCGCGAGATCGCCGCGCTGCTCACGCGCTACCAGCAGCATTCGCGCCTGGCTATGGTGTCGTTCGGCGAACTGCAGCAACAAGTCGTGCTCGCGGTGCCTCCCGAACTACGCATCGTCATCTACCGACGACTCATGCTGCGTATTGCCGAGCAACTGGCGAGAGCCTGGCGTGCCCGCGCGTTGGTCACGGGCGAAGTGGTCGGACAGGTCGCGTCGCAAACGCTCGAGAACATGACCGCGATTGCGGACGTGACCCGACTCGAGATCCTCCGGCCGCTTGTGGGCATGGACAAGGACGAGATTTCCAACCACGCAGCGGCTATCGGTACGCTCGAGATTTCGAACATTCCCGACCAGGACTGTTGCACGCTCTTCACGCCGCGCAATCCCGCAACACGGGCTCGTCTCGCCGACATCGAGCGCGCGGAGATCGCGTTGCCGATCGACGCGATGGTGGCGCAGGCCGTGTCGACGACGACCTTCGAGGAGTTCACCTACCCGGTCCGGGAAGACCGACGTTAGTGTCCCTGGTCGACTTCCGAGCGAGCCGGCCGGGCGCCTGTTAACATAGGCGCTTGGCCGAAGAGTGCCGACACGTGAGAGGCGATATGTACGAGTCAACCAAGGATCTGTTCGAGGCGGTGAGCGCAGCTGCGACGGTGAGCGGCGACCAGGTGACGGTCACGAATGCGTCGGCCGTGACGGCCGATGTGATTGACCGACTGGCATGGACGGCCGCCTTTGGCGCGACTCCGGACATCAAGGGGTCGGCGCGCTGGATTATCCGGTCGCTCGCGGCTGCCCGTGGCATCCGTCCCGCGTCGATTCACGACCTGTACTTGGCCATGGGCCAGGGGAAGGTCGGCGGATTCACGGTTCCCGCCATCAACATCCGCGCGATGGGCTATGACTCGGCGCGCGCCGTCATTCGCTCGGCGAAGAAGCTCGATGCCGGCGCGTTCATCTTCGAGATCGCCCGCTCTGAAATTGGCTACACCGAGCAGCGGCCCCACGAGTACGCCGCGATCTTGTTTGCCGCCGCGCTGCGCGAAGGCTTCACTGGTCCGCTCTTCATCCAGGGCGATCACGTCCAGACCAACGCGAAGAAGTACAACAGCCCCGAGCGCGACAAGGAGCTCGAGACGCTGCGTGGCCTCATCCGCGAGGAGATCGCGGCCGGGTTCTACAACATCGACATTGATACGTCGACGCTCGTGGATCTCGACAAGCCCACCCTCGTCGAGCAGCAGGAAGTCAACGTAACCCTGGCGGCCGACTTCGCGGCGTTCATCCGCAGCGTCGAGCCGGCGGGCGTGACGGTGTCGGTTGGCGGCGAGATTGGTGAAGTGGGCGGCAAGAACTCGGACGTTCACGAACTGCGTGCCTACATGGACGGTTTCAACGCGAAGCTGAAACAACGCGGCGACTACGTCGGCCTCAGCAAGATCAGCGTGCAGACCGGCACCGCGCACGGCGGCTTCATCAACGCCGACGGCACCGTCCGCAAGGACGTGGCGATCGACCTCGTGGCACTGGACGAGCTGTCCCGGACGGCCAAGAGCGAGTACGGACTCGGCGGCGCCGTGCAACATGGTGCCTCCACGCTGCCGCTCGAGGCGTTCGAGGCGTTCCCACGCGTTGGCGCCTGCGAGATCCACCTCGCCACCGACTTCCAGAACATGGTGTACGACCATCCAGAGCTCCCGGCGGAGTTGAAGGCCGAGATGTACGCCTGGTTGCAGGAGAACGCGAAGGAAGAGCGGAAGCCGAAGGACACCGAAGAGCAGTTCATCTACAAGGCACGCAAGAAAGCGATCGGCCCCTTCAAGCGGCAGCTGTGGAGTCTGGACGAGGCGCGTCGCGCGGCCATTGGCGCATCGCTCGAAGAGCGCTTCACCCGCCTCATGACGCTGCTGAAGATCAACGGCACTGCCGCGGCGGTGAAGACGTTCGTCGAGGTGCCGCTGGTGCCGCTCTCGCGCGAGCGGGAAGTGAAGGCCGCCGG
>JBEBGB010000855.1:0-2282 GCA_040081675.1 Vicinamibacterales bacterium | reverse complement strand
GGTGTGCTGACGACGATGCTAGCGCCTGGGTGGGCGGGTGTCAACGTTGGAGGCGCGCCCAATTGAACGGATCAGTGCAACGATGCAAAACTGCGAGACCCGCCGGCTGGTTGGCAAGTGTGGAACACGTCAGACAGTGCTTCGTCGCCTACTTCTCGTAGGCCAGCCGTCGGCGGCAATCAGATAGCAGTCGTCCTGCATCGTCTCTGCCCAGTAGTCCATCAGATGCTGATAGATGTCGTAGGCGTCGAGCAACGGCGCGCTCTTGAACGTGTCCAGCAGGCTCTCGGCGATGGTGTCGATGAGGGCCTTCGGATGGCCGTCCTTCGTGAACGCCGCAAGCCGTGGGGCGGTGGCAGCTCGCCAGGTGGCGAATCGGTTGCGTGCCGCCGCATTGAAAGCAATGAACTCCGCGTGGTTGAAGATGGCGCTCTTCACCTCGGGCAACGGCAGCCTGAGACGCGCGTAGCCTGGGCGACCGGCCGACTCGAACAGCGCTGCGCGCACGGTGGGGAGCACCTGCCAGTAGTCGGCGAGCGCATCGAGGTCGCGCTCGGGGATGCCGCCACGCAGGTGACCGTCAATGTCCTGAATGTCCTCCGGCTCGCTCGCGTCGATGTAACGCGGCAGGTTCAGGTTGAAGTCGTTCTTCGCGTCCGCGATCTCATCGAACGGCACAAGGCGCGCGTAGCGCGGCACGTCGGCCTGGCGAGTGAACGTGTCGACGATGCGGTGGAGATCCTGCTCGCGGAGTCGGTTCTTGTTCCCGTCCTTGATGAAGCCCTTGCTGGCGTCGATCATGAACACGCCTCTGCGGGCGGCGGCGTTCTCTTTGTCGAGCACCAGGATGCAGGCGGGGATGCCGGTGCCGTAAAACAGGTTGGCGGGCAGGCCGATGATGCCCTTCAGGACGCCGGAGCGCACAAGCTGCTGCCGGATGGTGCCTTCCGCATTGCCGCGAAAGAGCACGCCGTGCGGCAGGATGCAGGCGGCCTTGCCGCTGCTCTTCATGGCGCGGACGATGTGCAGCAGGTAGGCGTAGTCGCCCTGCTTCGACGGCGGCTCGCCCCAGGCGAAACGCTGGAAGGGATCGTTCGACGGTGTGAGGCCGGTGCTCCACGTCTTGTCCGAGAACGGAGGATTGGCGACCACGTAGTCGTAGGTGCGCAGCTTCTCGCCGTCCTTGAACTTCGGCGCTGCCAGCGTGTTGCCCGACAGAATGCTGGCCGTCGGGAAGTTGTGCAGGATCATGTTCATGCGGGCGAGGCCCGCCGTGGTCACGTCCTTCTCCTGCCCTTCGAGCGTGATGTGCTTCCCGGCTTCAGCCGCTACTTTCAGCAAGAGCGATCCCGAACCACATGTCGGGTCGTACGCCGTGGTGGACGCCTTCGTGTTCTGCGGAGAGATACCAATCACCTTGGCTATGACGCGGCTCACTTCGGAGGGTGTGTAGAACTGCCCCTTGCTCTTGCCACTCTCGGTGGCGAAGTGCCGCATCAGGTACTCGTAGGCGTCGCCGAGGATGTCGTCGTGCTCGGCGCGGTTCTGCGAGAAATCGAGCTCGGGTTCTGGAAGATACCAACCAGATTCGTCAGGCGGTCGACCATCGCCTGGCCTTCGCCGAGCTTGTTCGGGTCATTGAAGTCGGGGAAGTCGCTGCGCGCCAGGCGCGTGTTGGCGTCGATCAGAGGCTGGATGATCTGCGTATTGATCTTGTCGCCGATATCCGGCTTGCCCTTGAGCGCGACCATGTCCGTGAAGCTCGCGCCCTTCGGGATGATGACCGGAGGAGCGAAGTCGTCGCTGTTCCCGTACTTGTCGCTGATGTACTTGATGAACAGCATGAACAGGACGTAGTCCTTGTACTGGCTGGCATCCATGCCGCCGCGGAGTTCATCGCACGACGCCCAGAGGGACGAGTAGAGGTCTGATTTCTTGATGGCCATGGGGTTCTTGGCTTCGACGCGCGACCCCATTTACGTCGACACGACAATCGAAGCACGGCGATTGTACCTAGTGTCGTGCGTGCGCTCCGATCACGACGGCGTGGTCGCCGTGATCACGATGGCGTGGACGGACTGATCACGATGGGTGGAATGTGCGCGGCACAATCGGCAACTGCCGCTGATCTGGATGGGGCCGGCCGAACGCGAGATGCGTCCGGCCGGTGGGGAGGTCAGAAGGTCAGCTGGACACCGAACTTCAGCAGGCGTCCGCCCAGGATCTGCGTCGGGCGGAGGAATGCCGCGCCGTAGTTGGTGTTGAGCGCCAGCACCGGGCTC
>JBEBGB010000184.1:0-8881 GCA_040081675.1 Vicinamibacterales bacterium | reverse complement strand
GATGGGACCGGTCGCGCTTGGGGCGTGGCTCGTCAGGCGCGGTCGGACACATAAGGGCAGGTAGGGCAGGCAGGGCGGGTAGGGCAGGTCAGACAGAGGGCAGGCAGGGCAGGCTGGGCAGGCAAGACAGTTAGGTCGGGACGGTCGGGAAGGTCTGGACGGCCCGCCAGGTGACGCGGGTCGCGCACGCTTCATGCGTATACGTAGAACCCCTGGCCCGACTTGCGACCGAGATGGCCGGCGGCCACCATGCGCCGGAGCAGGGGACACGGGCGGTACTTCGGATCGCCCAGGCCTTCGTGCAGGACGTTGAGGATGGCGAGGCAGACGTCGAGGCCGATGAAGTCGGCCAGCGTCAGCGGCCCCATTGGATGGTTCATCCCGCCTTTCATGACGGCGTCGATCGCCTCCGGCGTGCCGACGCCCTCCATAACTGCGAAGAAGGCTTCATTCAGCATGGGCATCAGGATGCGGTTCGAGATGAAGCCCGGGTAGTCAGCGGCTTCCACGCCTTCCTTGCCAAGCCTCGTGCACAGCTCAGTGGCGACACGCATGGAGTCGCTCGATGTCGCCTGACCTCTCACCAACTCCACCAGGGTCATAAGCGGCACGGGGTTCATGAAGTGCATCCCCAGCACCTTGTCCGGACGTTTCGTGGCCGCGCCAATGAGCGTGATGGAAATCGATGACGTGTTGGACGACAGAATGACGCTGGGTTTCGTGATCGCGTCAAGTTGCTTGAAGACGTCGCGCTTGGCGTCCGCGTTCTCGACGATCGCCTCGACGATGAAGTCGGCGTCGGCGAGGGCGTCCATGGAGGTGAATGCCGCAAGGCGCGCGAGCGCCGCATCGCGATCGGTCGACGCGATCTTTTCTTTCTCCACGAACTTGGCGAGACTCTTCTCGATCGCCACGCGCGCGCGGTCGAGCATTGGCTGCGCGACATCCACCAGACGAACCCTGTAACCGGCCTGAGCAAACACCTGCGCAATGCCGTGGCCCATCGTCCCCGCGCCGATTACACCGACGGTCTCAATGGTCGCCACCGCTCGATCCTCCTGACTCGTCCAACCTTCGCTCCAGCGGGCTCTAGGCTTTGGGCCATGGGCTCTGGGCGTGGAGCTGACGCTCACACTGAATGTTCGTTTCAGATGTCGCGCCGCCTGACCGTCCCGACCGTCCCGACCGTCCTGACCGAATGAGCTCTACAGCCTCTCCACCGCGAGAGCCACTCCGTTGCCACCGCCCAGACACAGCGTGGCGATGCCGCGCTTCAGTTCCCGATGCTTCAACGCGTAGAGCAGCGTCGTCAGCACACGGCCGCCGCTCGAACCGATGGCGTGCCCGAGGGCCACGGCGCCTCCGTTCACGTTCATCCTGCTCTCGTCCAGGCCGAGTTCCTGCATGACCGCGAGCGCCTGAACCGAGAACGCTTCGTTCAGCTCGACGAGGTCGACGTCACTCAGACTCCAGCCGGTTCGGGTAAGCAACTTGCGGACGGCTTCGACGGGCGTCATCAACACCAGCTTCGGCGCGAGGCCGCTCGTCGCTTGACCGATGATGCGAGCCATCGGAGTGAGGTTCAGTTCGCGTGCCTTCTCCGCCGACATGACCACCAGCGCCGACGCGCCGTCGTTCACCGGGGGCGCATTTCCTGCGGTGACAGTGCCGTCCTTCCTGAACGCCGGCTTGAGCGCACGCAGCGCCTCCGCCGTGGTGCCCGCGCGCACCGACTCGTCGCGGTCGAACAACGTCCAGCTGCCGTCCCGCTTTGTGAGCCGCACCGGCAGAATCTCGTCGGTGAAGGCGCCAGCGTCCGCGGCGTGCGCTGCCTTGTGATGGCTGCGCACCGCGAACGCGTCCTGGGCATCGCGACCGACCTGGTAGCGCTCGGCGACCACCTCGCCTGCGTTGCCCATGTGATAGTTCTCGAACGCGCACCACAGTCCGTCGTTCACCATCGAGTCGATGAGCGGCGCGTTGCCCATGCGCGCGCCTTCACGTGCCTTGGGCAGAAGATACGGACAGTTGCTCATCGACTCCATGCCGCCGGCCACCACGACGTCGACGTCGCCCGTCGCGATTCCCTGCGCCGCGAGCATCACTGCCTTGAGGCCTGACCCGCACACCTTGTTGATGGTGAGCGCGCCCACGCGGTCGCTGAGCCCGCCGTTCAGTGCGGCTTGCCGCGCCGGGTTCTGCCCGAGACCGGCCGACACGACGTTGCCCATGATGCACTCGTCGACCAACTGCGGGTCGACTCCCGCACGCCGCACGGCTTCAGCCACGACGAGCGCGCCAAGTTGCGGCGCAGTGAAGCCCTTGAGCGAGCCCTGGAATTTGCCTGTGGCGGTTCGAACGGCACTGACGATGACGGCTTCACGCATGGCAGTTCAAGGCACGTGGTTCAACCGCCTCAACGTCGAAGGCGGATTTCGCGGACTGCATCTGTTCCCAGCGTGCCCCGCAGCCTGGACAGGATCATTGGCGACGCGCGCATGATCGCCGCGGCCCACTGGGACGTTTGCGCTTCGACCAGCAGCACGCCGCCCTCGAGACGCACCGCGCTCGAGCGCGACATCGCTGCACCAACCGCTGCATGCCACGCGAAGTCAACCTTGCCGTGCGACAACGGAGCGCTGCGGACGATTTCGGCGAGCACGCGCGGCAACACCTGACCAATCGGTTTCATCGACGGCGGGCATCTTATCATTCGGTATGCGCCTCGTTCTTGCGTCAGCATCGCCACGTCGTGCCGAACTGCTTACCGCAGCTGGATTTGCATTCGAAGTCCTGGCTGTGGACGTCGACGAGCGGGTGCGGCCAGGTGAGGCCGCGAGCGAGTACGTGCGGCGTCTTGCCATCGAGAAAGCGTCCGTGGCATTGGCACGACTGACTCTTTCAGCCGAACCTGGTGAGGACGCCCAAGACCCGAATCAGACCAGGCACCAGGTTCAACCGTCCAATCTGGGCGGTCATAGCGAGAATGTTGGACTACTCGTTGTCGTCGGCGCAGACACGGCGGTGGTCGTTGGAGATGAAATTCTGGGCAAGCCGGTTGGCCCGATCGATGCAGAGCGTATGCTTCGGCTGTTGTCAGGCCGCAGGCACTCGGTCTTGACCGGCGTGTGCGTACTCTGTCGCCACGCTGCCGCTGATTCGGTGGATGAAACGCAGGTGCTGGTGAATTCCCTGAGCGACGAACAGATCGCGTGGTACGTGGCGAGCGGGGAAGGCGTCGACAAGGCCGGTGCCTACGCGATCCAGGGATTGGCATCCCGGTTCATCTCGGGGATCGACGGTTCCTACTCGAACGTCGTCGGCCTACCAGTGGCGACGGTTGACCGGCTGATTCGAACAGTCGTGACGGCGTCGGGTGTCCTTGCATCGGGTGGGTAGTCGGAGCTATTCTGATAGGCGTCTCGAACCCGGAAGTCCTTATGACACATCGATATATGAAAATAGGTATCACGACCGTCGTCCTCGTTCTGGCCTTTGCCGGGATGCTGTGGTCGACGCTGCGTGAGGGCACCGAGTACTACAAGCACGTAGACGAGGTGATGGGTCACACCCAGGAGTGGGAAGGAAAGCGCCTTCAGCTCCACGGCCACGTCGTGGCCAACTCGATCCTCGTTCGACCCGACACGCTCGAATACCGCTTCAAGGTGCAGAACAACGGGCAAGTGATTGACGCCACCTACAAGGGCGTTGTGCCCGACACGTTCAAGGACCGGCCAGGCGAAGAGGCAGAGGTCGTGTTGAAGGGACAACTGAGCGCGGCTGGCTTCCACGTCGAGGCCAACGGCATCATGGCCAAGTGCCCGTCGAAATACGAAGCTGAAAAGAAAGTCGGGTAGCGAACCATGGCGTCCCTCGGCTCTTTCCTGCTGCTCGCGACATTCGTCGTCTGCGGATACTCGGCCGTCGTGTCGGTCGTGGGCGCCCGGCAGCGGTCGCGCCGGCTGATCGAGAGTGGCGTTGGGGCCTTCTATCTGGTGTGCGCGCTCATGACGTGCGCGTCGGCGGTCATGATCAACGCATTCCTGACCAACGACTTCACGATCAAGTACGTCGCGCACAACTCGGACTCGTTCCAGCCGCTGTTCTACAAGATCACCTCCTATTGGGGCGGTCTCGACGGCTCGATCATGTTCTGGGTGTTTCTGCTCTCGGTGTTCGGTTCGATCGCGGTGTATGTGAACCGCGAGCGGTACCGCGAGCTCATTCCCTACGTCGTCGCCACGGTCTCATCGGTGCAGATGTTCTTCCTGTACCTCATGGTGGTGCACAAGAACCCGTTCACGACTTTTCTCACGAGCGCTCCCGCAAACGGCGAAGGACTGAACCCACAGCTGCAGAACTACTGGATGGCGATTCATCCGCCATCGCTCTACACGGGCTTTGTCGGCATGACGATCCCGTTTGCGTTCTGCATTGCTGCGCTCATCACCGGGCATCTCGACGACTCGTGGTTGCGCGCCGTTCGACGCTGGACCATGTTCAGTTGGCTCTTCCTGACGTTTGGTCTCGTCCTCGGCATGATCTGGGCGTACGAGGAACTGGGGTGGGGCGGCTACTGGGCGTGGGATCCGGTCGAGAACGCCGGTCTGCTGCCCTGGTTCACGGCAACGGCCTTCCTGCATTCGATCATGGTGCAGGAACGTCGAAGCATGCTGAAGATCTGGAACGTCTCGCTCGTCATCACCACGTTCTTCCTGACGATCTTCGGAACGTTCATGACGCGTTCTGGCATCGTGCAGTCGGTGCACGCCTTCGGCGAAGACCGCGTGCTCGCGTGGCTCTTCACCGTCTTCATGGTCGTGATTCTGACCTTCAGTTTCGGCCTGGTCATCTACCGGATGCCCCTGCTGCGCGCGCGCACCAACGAGCTCGACTCCTGGATGTCGCGCGAGGCGGCGTTCCTGTTGAATAACTGGATTCTGCTGTTCTCGGCATTCTTCGTGCTGTTCGCGACGATGTTCCCGACGCTGAGCGAAGCCATCACCGGCACGCGCTTGACCGTGGCAGCGCCGTTCTACACGAAGTGGATGGTGCCGGTCGGCCTGATCCTGCTGTTCCTGACGGGCACAGGACCGCTGCTGGCGTGGCGCAAGTCGACGGTCACCACGCTTCGCGACGCCTTCACGTTTCCATTCGCTGCCGCCGTGGTCACGATCGTGGCGCTCAAGGCGGCAGGTCTGGCCATCTGGTCGTCGGGTCTGTGCTTCGCGCTGTGCGCGATGGTGGCAGCCACCATCGGCCAGGAGTTCTGGCGTGCCACGCGGATACGCCGGAAGAACACGGGCTCGGACGTCTTGACGGCGATGATCGGCCTGGTCTCGCGCAACAAGCGGCGCTACGGCGGCTACATCGTGCACCTCGGGATTGTGCTGGTGGCGCTCGGTTTCGCGGGCACCTCGTACAAGATCGACGAGCAATACGCGGTGAAGCTGGGCGAAGAGGTCACCGTCGGGAAGTACACGCTGCGCAACGACGGCATCAAGGTGAGCGACGATGGTCAGAAGCAGATGACCACGGCGTACATCTCCGTCTACCAGAACGGTCAGCAGGTCGACTCATTGTTCCCGGCGCGCTGGGTGTTTCGTCACCACGAGAGTGCACCAACGACCGAAGTGGGCATCCGCCGTACGTTTGCGGAAGACCTATACATCGTGATGCCCTCGAATGACCCCGCCACGATGGCCAGCCAGACGGCGCCGCTGCAGATCGTGATCAACCCGCTGGTGAACTGGATCTGGTTGGGATTTGGTGTGCTCGCGTTCGGCACGGGCATCGCGCTGCTCCCAGAGCGCGCCCTCTCGTTTGCCGCAGTCAAGGTGTCATCCGAGGTTGCCGCAACCACCGGCGTCCTCCTGTTGATGCTGGTGAGCCAGGGGACCCTCTTCGCGCAGGCCGGAATGCCTTCGGCCCCTGGCGGTGTCGACACACAGACGTCGTACTACCCGCGTTCGGAGTTCGAGAAGCGGATGCAGCACGAAATCGTCTGCACCTGCGGCTGCGGTCATCAGACCATCGCTGAGTGCCGGAAGGACCCGTGCGCGACGTCCCATGAGATGCGTGGAGAGGTCGCCGCGTTAATCGATGCCGGCAAGGACCGCGCGCAGATCATCGACGCCATGGTGGCCAAGTACGGCAGCGAGGAAATGATTGGCGCGCCGATGGACAAGGGCTTCCGCAGGCTGTCCTGGATCCTGCCGTGGAGCGTCGGCGCTGGCGCCGCGGCCGCGGTTGGCTTTGTCGCGCTTCGATGGTCGAAGACCCGCAAACCGGACGATGTGGACGCGGGTCCTGTCGATCAAGCACTCAACGACCGCCTCGACGATGAGCTCAGAAACCTCGACTGAGCACGACCGGTCGCAACCGGAAGCCGCCCCGCCACCCGCGCACGCGGGCATGCAACCCTGGCAGTTCTTCGTTCTCGCCGGATTGGGGTGTGCCACCGCCATCACCTTCCTCGCGCGTGGGCAGGGTGTGACGGTGGTGCTGCTCATGTCCCTGCTGATGGGAACAACGGTGCTGGTGGGCCTGGCCGCGCTGCGCGCCATTCGGCCGCTGGTGTCCGAGTACGACGATCGCATGGTTGTGATCGGCGCACGCACCCGCGCTGCGCTCGAGCAGGAGAAGACACTTGCACTGCGCACGATCAAGGAACTCGAGTTCGACCGCGCGATGGGCAAGGTGTCGGACGAAGATTTTCGCGAGATGTCGGCACGCCTGCGCGCGCGTGCAGGTCGCCTGATCAAACAGCTCGATGCCGGGTCGGGTTATCGGTCGCAGATCGAGAAGGATCTCCACAAGCGACTCGGAGACGCGTCGGATGGCCCATCGACCGCCAGGTCGGCCCAGACGGCGCACGCCTGTCCGAAATGTTCGACGAAGAACGACCCGGATGCGAGGTTCTGCAAGGCGTGCGGAGAAAAGCTCGCATGAAACAGGCTATGGGCTACAGGCTCTGGGCTCTAGGCCGTGCAGCGACTCGGTCCTTGCTTTGCGCGGGGCTCGCTGTTCTCTCGGTCGCCATCGTCGCCCCATTTGCGCACGCGCAGATGCCGGACGCGAAGCAGATGTCGGGCATTCCGCGGCCCGTGACCGACCTTCCGAACGGGTCCGTGTCGGTGCGCGTCATTCGCGGCGACATGACGCAGAACCTGGCCAACCAGCCAGTGGAAATGCACAGCGGCGGCAAGGTGCAGACCGTGAACACCGACGCGGAAGGCCGCGCTCAGTTCGACAATCTCACGCCAGGCTCGCCCGTGAAATTCGCGACGGTCGTCGACGGCGAACGCATCGAGTCGCAAGAGTTTCCAGCCCAGTCGCCCGGCGGTGTCAGGTTGCTGCTGGTGGCCACCGACCCCAACGCGAAGCCCGCGCCCGCCGCCCCCGCCGCGCCCGTCGTTCCGGCTGTCGCAGGTACGGTCGTCATCGGCGGCGAGTCGCGCATCATCGTCGAGACTGATGAAGAGGTGGTCACCGTCTACTACCTCCTCGACATCGTCAATTCGGCTTCCGCACCCGTCAGCCCGCCAGCACCGTTTGTGTTCACGCTGCCCACTGCCGCCAACGGAACGACGGTGATTCGGGGGTCTTCCGAGCGCGCCAGCAACGAAGGACGGACCGTCACTGTGGTTGGCCCGTTCCCGCCGGGCACGACGTCGATTCAAGTCGCCGCCGAATATGTCAGCGCCGAGGGGCGAGTGGAGCTCACGCAGGCGTTTCCCGCTGACATGCCGCAAGTCGTGGTGGTTGCGAAGAAGGCCGGCAACATGAAGCTGTCTTCGCCGCAGTTCGACCGCAGTGAAGAGACGGTCATCGAGGGCACGGCCGTCGTGCTGGGCGTGGGACGCGGGCTGACAGCGGGCCAGACCATGGCGGTGACCATCAGCGGTCTGCCGCACCATAGCAGCGTGCCGCGGACCGTTGCGCTGACCATCACGAGCCTCATCCTCATCGTTGGCGTGTGGGCCGGCACACGAACCGGGACGGGGGTCGTCGACGCTTCGAGCGAGCGGAAGGCCTTGACGGCCCGTCGCGAGAAGTTGTTCCAGGATCTGGTGCGGCTCGAGCACGACCATCGCCGAGGTCGGGGCAACCAGGCGACGTACGCGGCTCGACGCGAAGACCTGCTCCGGGCGCTGGAACATCTGTACGGCGCACTCGACGACTACGACGCTGGGCCCGATCCGGCCAAGCGCTCGAGTGCCGCCTGATCGCGCCTGCCACCATGCCTTCCGATGCCCGAAGCGGGGCCGGCCGACCCTCGGCGAGCTTCGACTTCGACCACATCGATATCGCCGACTTGTCGCGGCACTTCGGACGGCGCAAGGCGGTGGCGCGCGTGTCCCTGTCCCTTCGCGCAGGCGACATCCTCGGGCTGCTCGGTCCCAATGGAGCGGGGAAGTCGACGCTGCTCGGCATGCTCGCGACCCTGGTCGCGCCCACGTCAGGAACCATCACGTATGGTGGCGCGACGGCGGCGATGGGCGGAGCGCACCTGCGCAGTCGGATTGGCGTCCTCGCTCATGAACTGCATCTGTATCCTGAATTGACGGCGCGTCAGAACCTGGCCTTCTTTGCGAGGCTCCACGGACTCTCCGACGAGGAACTGGTCGCGACGGCCCTGGAGTCTGCCGGTCTTGGCGACCGCGGCGATGATCAAGTGGCCTCGTTCTCGCGCGGCATGCGTCAGCGGTTGGCGCTCGAACGGGCACTGTTGCACCGTCCGCGCCTTGTCCTGCTCGACGAGCCGTTTACGGGACTCGATGACAAAGCCGTGCGTATTGTGGCGGAACGCATCAGGTTGATCGCGTCCGAAGGCGCCATGGTGATTCTTGCGACGCACGACCTCGATGTGGCCGACGGC
>JBEBGB010000854.1:0-2288 GCA_040081675.1 Vicinamibacterales bacterium | reverse complement strand
ACGGGTAAGAACTCGTTCAATCGCCGCTCGTACCTCGGCCGCGTCGTCATGCGTTTTCGCGGGGCTCCGGCCGTCACGCCCGGCGTGGTCGGACCCGCAGCCGGGGCGCAGATCGAGAAACGGGATGGACGAGGTCGTCACCGTGTCGCGGCCTGCGGCCCGGTTGACGACACGTAGTGAGCGAGGTGGACGCGATAGTACGCCAACGTGCGCTCGATCCCGTCGCGGAGCGTCGTCCGCGGAGTCCATCCAAGCGTACGATTGATGAGCGATGAATCGGCGTAGAAGTCGCCGATGTCGATCGCCTTTTTATCCGGCGGCCATTCGACGAAACGGTATCGCCCCGATCCGGCGGCACCGATCATCAACTCGACGAGTTCACGATGTCCGATCGGCTCGGACCCGCCGACGTTGAAGACCTCTCCGTTGCACGCGTCACTGGCGCCGGCCCGCAGGAACGCATCCGCCGCATCGTCCACGTACACGAAGTCGCGGATCTGGCGGCCGTCGCCGTAGATCTGAATCTCCTGATTCTCGAGCGTGAGCCGGATGAACCATGCCACGAACCCCTGGCGATTGTGCTTAAGGAGCTGTCGCGGGCCGAACACGTTGGTCAGCCGCAGCGAGCAGGCCCGAACGCCGAACACGTTGTTGTAGACGAGGTGATAGTTCTCGCCAGCGGCCTTGTTGATGCCGTTGATGTCGGTCGGTCTGACGAGATGCTGCTCCGTAACCGGCAAGGTTGCGGGCCGTCCGTACACCTGCCGCGTGCCCGCGAACACGACCTTCACCGCCGGGTTGTTTCGACGGCACGCCTCGAGAAGCGAGAGTTGGCTGCGGCAGTTGATCTCGAGGTCCGTATACGGGTCCTGCATGCTGTCGATGTGACTGACCTGCCCCGCCAGGTTGAAGATGACGTCCTGTTTCTGCACGAGGTAGTTCATCGTGCTCTGCTGGCGGATGTCGGCGACGTTGACGCGGACGCGATCCTCGATGCCGTGGATGTTGAAGAGGTTGCCGCCGTACTCGGGAATGAGCGAGTCGATGAGGAGCACCCGGGCGCCGAGCCCGACGAGCTGGTGCGCGAGGTTGCTGCCGATGAAGCCGAGGCCTCCCGTGATCGCCACGCGGCGGTCGCGGTAGAACTCGCGGTACTCGGTCACGGCTTGGTCGAGTCTGGGGGAATGACGCCGCTGATAGTCTGATTCCGGAACAGCACCGGCGTGCTCTGGCGGCCGCGGCCGAGCACGACCAGCTGGAGCCACAGCTTCATCACGTCCACTCCCGTCCAGAAAACGCGCTTGAAGTTGAAGAACTGCGAGCGTCCGTGCATGCGGTGGTAGTGGTGCACCGGCACTTCCACGACGCGGAATCCGGCATCCTGAATCTTGCGCATCATCTCGAGACAGATGACACCGGTGTTGCGCTCGAGCCTCACGCGGTCGAAGATCTCGCGGCGCATCAGGCGGAAGTCACAGTCAACGTCGGTGACCCGCAACCTGAAGAGACACTTCACCGTGTAGTGATAAATCTTCCCGATGACGATGCGGTGCATCGGATCCGAGCGGCTGATCTTGTAGCCGGTCACCATGTCCGCGTCCGGCGTCAGGCGGTTCCAGAGCAGCTCGAGCTCAGAGGGGTCGTACTGGCCGTCGCCGTCCGTGTATGCGATGAGCGACTTGGTGGCCGCCGCGAATCCCGTGCGCAGCGCGCCCCCGTAGCCGCGGTTGAGCGGATGGTGAATGACGCGCACCTGCGGGTATGTGCGGGCCAGCTCATCGGCAATCTCCCGTGTCGCATCCGAGCTGCCATCGTTGACGATGATGACTTCGAAGTCCGGCGTGAGCCCGCCCGCGACCTTCACGGCTTGGAGGACGAGACTGGCGATCGTGCCGCCGTCGTTGTAGGCCGGGAAGAACACACTCAGGCCGGCCGGGGCGGTCTTCTGCTGCTG
Organism: Vicinamibacterales bacterium; assembly: GCA_040081675.1. Lineage (GTDB taxonomy): Bacteria > Acidobacteriota > Vicinamibacteria > Vicinamibacterales > CAVVIG01 > CAVVIG01. Next base: position 334 of record JBEBGB010000854.1, on the reverse strand, counting down.
CATTGGAAAGCGACAAACGGTAACACTGGAACCCTTGAACGTCAAAGGGCGAAGGGCTCAGTCGTCGAGTCCCTTTGGCCCCTCGAAGCGGAGCGACGAGATCTGCTCCGAGACGAGGCCGACAAGAAAAACAATCACGGAGAAGAGGATGAACAGCACCGCGCCGTTCGGGATTCGGCCCGCGACGAAATAATTTCCTGCACCGTAGAGCACACCGAAGAGAAATGCGCAAAGGCTTACCGGCGCAAAGACGCGCAGCGGGCTGAAGATCGTGATGACCTTGAGCAGAATCAGAAAGAACTTCGTGCCGTCCCTGGCAAAGCGGATCTTCGAT
>JBEBGB010000183.1:0-8916 GCA_040081675.1 Vicinamibacterales bacterium | reverse complement strand
GTCGAATCGTCCGGGGACCAGGCTCCACACCGGATTCCAGTCGGCGTTGTACTGTCGCTCGTTCGTGCTCTGCCCGTCGGTCTTTGCTCCGAGCGCATTGGCTTCGAACTGAATGGCGTTGCGCCGGTCGCGGAACGTGTCGAAGCTGAAACCCACCGAGTCGCCCTGGCGGATGTTGCCGCTGTCGCGGCGCATCTCGTTGGCGATCATCCGATCCGGCTGGCTTTCCCACGCGCGGAAGGCGACGTAGAGGTTGTCGCGGTCGAAAGCAATCCAGACTTCCGTCTTCTCCGTCGCGACTTGCCCTCCACTTGGTTCCATCTGGATGAAGTCGGACGCGGGCTGCACCGTGCTGTAGAGCGGTTCGTCCAGCCTGCCGTCAATGCGCATCGGAGTCGTGACCCGTACCGCACGAAGGGTGGCGCGTCCCTGTTCGTCGCGAGCGAGGGTTTGCGGCAAGGTCGGGGCCGGTGGACCGGACGGAGCACCTGCGCCCGACGGACCGGTCGGAGCCTGTTGAGCCGCGACGGGAGACACCACGGCAAGAGCGGCTGCCAACGCGCCGGTCACGATCGCGACGCGCACCGTTCGACGACGTGCCGGGCGATGCGGATGCTGAAGACTGGGAGTCAAGAATGAATTGTGCGATCGAAACGAGGGTCAGCCAATGCCCAATTACCCATAGCCAGCGGTGAAGGCTGGAGAGCGCGCGCTAGCTCGCAGCGAGGTCCGTGTTCATGGTTTCGCGCGTCGCCAGCAGTCCAGCCAGCGTCAGCAGCGCGGCGACCGACAGGTAGTAGCCGACAAACGCCAGACCGTAGTTCCTGGCCAGCGAGGTCGCGATCGAGGGCGCCAACGACGCACCGAAGATGCCCGCCAGGTTGAATGTGAGCGAACTGCCCGTGTAGCGAACGGCCGTGGGAAACAGCTCGGACAACACGGTCCCGAGCGGCCCATAGGTGAGTCCCATCAGACTGAGGCCGACACACAATGTGAGAACCGCGCCGATGGTCCCGGCCTGGAAGAGCGGCCCCATCACCAATCCGAACAATGCGATCAGCACCGTGACGACGATGAGGGTGCGACGACGACCGCGCTCGGCCACGATCGCCGAGATGGGAATCGTGAGCCCGAAACAGACGATGCCAAAGAGCTGGATGATCAGGAACCGTTCGCGGGTGAAGCCGAGTTCCGTGGTCCCCCATGAGAGCGTGAAAACCGTCATCAGGTAGAACAGGACGAACGTTGCGAGCGAGCTGAGTGTGCCAGCCACCAGGGTCCCTAAGTGGTCGTGCAGCACCGTGAGCACTGGCACTTTCACGCGCTCGGATCGATGCACTTGCTGAAAGACGGGTGTCTCGGTGATGGTGAGGCGGACGTACAGCCCAACGATGACGAGCGCGGCGCTGGCGAGAAACGGAAGCCGCCAGCCGAACGCGAAGAATTGCTCGTCGGTGAAGAGCGACGACAGCGCGAGAAACACACCGCCCGAGAAGAAGAACCCGATAGGCGCACCCAATTGCGGGAACATGCCGTACCACGCGCGCTTTCCCGGCGGAGCATTCTCGATCGCCAGCAGCACGGCGCCGCCCCACTCGCCGCCAAGGCCCAGGCCCTGACCAAAGCGACATAACGCAAGCAGCGCTGGTGCAGCAATTCCAATCGATGCGTAGGTGGGCAGCAGGCCGATCCCTACGGTCGACACGCCCATGGTCAGCAGTGCGGCGACCAGCGTTGCCTTGCGTCCGATGCGGTCGCCAAAGTGGCCAAAGAACGCCGAGCCGATGGGACGTGCAAAGAACGCGACAGCGAAAGTGGCCAGCGACGCCAGCGTGGCCGTGGCCGGATCGCTCGTTGGAAAAAACAGCTTCGGGAAGACGAGCACGGCTGCGGTCGCGTAGATGTAGAAGTCGAAGAACTCGATCGTGGTGCCGATGAGGCTTGCGAAGAGAACCTGCGCGGGACGGTTGACGGGGTTATGCGCAGTCTGCAACGGCGGCGTCATGGCCGTTCAGCATACTTCAGGGAAAGGGGGCTGGCAGGGCGGGCGGGGCAGGCAGGCGAAGTCAGTCGTACATGAAAGCGGGCTCGCCGAGTTTCCTCGAACGAGCCCGATGGATTGGCCGCCCACAGCCTACGGCCTGTGTGGATGCCTACGGCTTCTTCGCGGCCGCTGGCGCTGCAGCCGCTCGCTTCGCAGCCGCCTGCGCTGCACGCCGCTCGTCGGCACGCGCACCGGCGAGGATGCCGGTCATCGAAATGTTGCCCTCGTGGCAGGCGTATTCGTAGACCTGCTCGTCGGCATGCTTCAGGCGAAGCATGAACGTCCACGGCTTGGTCCACGTCTTCGGGTCGTCCACCGTGATGGTCCAGTTCAGATAGTCGGCGCTCGGTCGGGTGAATCGTTCGGTGAGTTTCACGTCGGGAGACGAGCCCTGGAAGCCGTTGACGTAGTTCGTCGTCTCGACGACGAGCGTATCGCCTTCCCAGTGACCGCGTGGGTCGCCGTGCAATTGCCGCACGTTTGCCGGGAGGTGCGGAGCCCCATTGAGATTCACCATGCGGGCTTCGTGGATCATCTCCTGGTACAGCGACACCGTTTCCGGCGACTGGGTGATCTGCAGGTAGCTGTTGTAGTTCGCCTGCAGGCGCGGCACGCCGTAGGTGATGCATCGCTCGGACAGCGGCCGATCCTCGGGTCCGTCGGCCGGGCCACGCGGGCCGCTCTCCGAGCCCTCGACCACCACCTGCCTCCTGCCCACGGCGAGCTTGCGACGAGCCTCGCCTTCTGGTGTCAGCGCCGGAAACTGTCCGTCGGGCGGATCGATGATGAGCGACGTGCGGTTGTCGACGTCGCGGTCCGCCATCCAGAACTGGTTGTAATTGCCAGTGGTGGGGTCGTAGGAGGTCTGGTCGAATTTCCCGGTGTCTTTCGCGTTCAGCGCAAGCTGCACGATGTTGCCGAAGATCGCGTCACCGCCCTGGTCCACGAACTTCGCGAGCGTCTTCTTCAGATCCTCGACTTCCGCGTTCGAGAGTGTGGGGCCCTTGTCCTTCCACTGCGTCGGACGCGTCATTGGCGTGATGCCATTATTGGCCCAGACACCTTGCAGGTCGGGACGGCCGTCAGGAGTACGCGGCACAGTCCAGCCGCCCGCCGACTGTGCGGCAACCGTGACCGCTGCGAGACCCAGCGCAACAAGAACTGCAGCACACTGCCTCACGTGACCCTCCTCAAAAGCTGAAAAGCATAAGGTAAAGGCAAACGCGCTAAAGGGGAAGGTAAAAGTTGGACGCCTCCGCCGCAAAAGACGATAAACTCCGGTGGTTCGGCGTCCGGTCCGCTGGCAATCGCTCGCATCGAGCCAGGCGTCCGACACTGAGCGGCAGAAAGAAGGGCGACTCATGGGTAAACGATTCTTCATTGCGGCAATGGGCCTCATGCTGCTGGCGGGAACACCGCTGGTCGCGCACCACGCGTTTTCGGCTGAATTCAATCCGAACGCTCCGGTAAAACTGCAGGGCCCGATCACGAAGGTCGAACTGATCAATCCGCACGCGTGGATTCACTTGAAGGTGACGAAACCGGACGGCAAGGTCGAACAGTGGGCCGTCGAAGGCGGAACACCCAACACGTTGCAGCGTCGGGGCATCACGCGCGACACCGTGGCGGTTGGCACCGTCATCATGGTGCAGGGCTATCAGGCCAAGGACGGAACCCTGCGCGCGAACGGACGCAACATCACGTTCCCGGATGGCCGCACGCTGTTCATGGGTTCGTCGGGCACGGGCGCCCCGAAGGACGGCGCCGACCAGACTGAACCACCGCGATAAAACGGCGGGCACATAGCTGGAGCGCGACACGCATGCGACTGACAGCAGGATTGACCCTGAGCGCCGCGGTGGGACTGTCCGCGCTTGTGTTTGGACAGGCTCCGCCGCCACGCTCGGCGGCGGCGACAACTGGCGTGCGATTTGTCGCCATCGGCTGTCTGAGTCAGCAGGGGACAGGCACTGCGCGGCGTTATGTCATTACAGACCGTCGCGGCAGTGCACCCACCGTCTATCGCCTTACCGGCGATACGGCGACGTTGGCACCACACGTCGGACACACGATGGAGGCGTGGGGAACACTCGCCGCGTCAACCAGCGCAGGTCCAAACGCGTTGACCGTCAACTCGCTCGTGTGGATCGCGTCGACCTGTACCAAGTAATTGGCGAATTGGTGAATTGGCGAATTGGTGAATTGGTGAATTCGAATCGCGGTAGATTTGGCACCCGCCATTCCAGTTTCACTCACCGACTTCGTCGCTGAGCTTGGCGTCCACTCGCCAACTCACGAAGATACCAACTCACCAATCGCGCGCGTCAGCGCGTGGGCTTCTTGCGAAGATGCCCGTACATCAGCTCTTCAGCGAACGGCACGCACTTGTATTCCATGAGCTGCGCGTTCGGCTCGCGACGCCGATAGAGCGGCATGCTGATCTTCCAGGGCCGGCTGAAGGTCTTTGGATCCTCGATGGTCGCTTCGTACTTCAGCGTATTCGCATCGATGGGCGAAATCCGCTCGACCACATGCAACGCGTCGCTGTGAAAGTTGCCGGCGCGGTCGAACCAGGTCTCTTCCATTTGATCCGTGACATCGATCACGAGCGTGTCGCCGTCCCAGCTTCCGATGTTCCATCCCATCCACGCCGGGGCGGGGCTCTTCTCCTTCGTGCCCATGCGAATGATTCGGCTCGCACTCGTGAACTCGTAGGACATGATGATCGTGTTCGTTGACTGCAGAATCTGGAACGGGAATGGCTGATACGTGGCGCGTGGAATTCCCGCCATGTAGCACTTCACTTCTGGATCGAGCGCCATCCAGTTCGCGCCGTTGGCTTGCTTCTTCTTGAGTGCCTCCGGCAGGTATGGGATCTCGTTGCCTTCGACAACGCCCGTTCCAGGTGGCACGCTGAAGGCTGCGGCCAGGGAGACGACCGGGCCCATCTTCGCCTCGTGAGCCTGAAGGTCCCAATTCGCCGTGTTCATCGCCTGCCAGATGCCGCTCAGATTTGGCTTGCCGTCTGCCGTGCGTGTGAACGCACCAGTCGGCGTCTGACCCGCCACGGACACCATCAAGACCCCTGCGGCAATGACCGAGAGCACCAAGCCTCGAACCACGCGCGCGATCGGGAAGTTCCTCAATCTCATCATGTATGCCCCACAAGTGCGCTTGTCGAATCGATCTAGCGCTCGGTCCAAGGACGTCGCCCGTTCAACCGGATGGCGCGGGGCGGCATTATATCGGACACCGTCACCTCGTCAGGTGTCTTGCTTCTCCGTGAAGCTGGCCAGCACGAGATAGACAACCCCCGAGACCACGAGGCTCGGGGCCACACCACCGATGGACTGCGCCGCGTAGAACGTCATCGCTCCGGCGATCCAGGCCGACATGCCGGCTGTCGACCAGAGGCCCACACGGGGCGGCTCGCCGTGAGCGCCGACGTACAGCGTTTCCACAGGCTGGCTCCATCGCCGCAACCCAAAGTGCGCGACGAGGAGCCCGCCGACGGGCACAAAGAGACCAGCCAGGACGATGGTGAAGTTCGCCATCTGGTCGAGCCACGTCGAAGACAGCACGCTGATCGCCGCACCCACTCCGCCTATGAGCCAGATCGCCGTTCGACCTCCAGTAGCCGGACGAAGGCTCTTCAGCGCGAGAGCGGACATATAGATGTTCACGAAGTTCGTCGTGAGCGTTGCCAGAATCACGAGCGTGCCGCCCCACCAACCGAGGCGTAGCGCCTGGACCATCGCGCCAGGGTCTGAAGACCCCGCGATAGTCGATGCCACGAGCCCCAGCGGGATGAACCACAACGCCGTCACTCCAAGACCAGCGAACACGGCGACGGCGGCCGCCCGGCCCGACTTTGTGTAGCGCGAGTAGTCGCCGAACATCAGCAGCCACGAGGTCTGGTATCCAAAGACCACGTCGAAGGCACGCAGCCCGTCACCGATGCCGCCTGACGGGGACGGAAGGCCAGGCCACGGCGCGCGAAGACACGCGACCGTGAAGACCACCCCCGCCACGCCGAGCAGCGGCACGGCCACTCGGTCGGCATAGCCGACAAGCCGGGGTCCGCCCAGCACGATCAACGTTGCGACTACGCCGAGCGCAATCGCCCACAGACCTTGATGCGCAACGTCGTCGAGAAGGCGACTCGTGATGGACGCGGCGATGACGTTGTTCAACGCGATCCAGACAAAGTTGGTGAGGAACAAGATGACCGCAACCAACTGCGCGCCCCGGTACCCGAGTGCGGCGCGCGCGGCAACGATGGAGGGCACCCGCAGGCGCGAACCTACTGGCGCCAGCAGCGCCACGAGCAGCGCTCCGCCGAGCGATCCGGCTCCGATAATGGCCAGGGCCGACTCCAGCGAGAGCCGCGGCAGCGACGCTCCGATCTGCAGCGTCGTCGCAACGATGTTCGCTCCGACGAAGATGAGGAAGAGATCGAACGGGCGCTGCACTTGATCGCGCGTGTCGACCGGGCCGAGTTCCACCGAGTGCATGCGTGCACAGTATGCCGCCAATGCGCCGCTGGTCGCGGCTCGCCGGTATAGTTAGGGGCACTCCATGCGTGTGGCAATCGTCGGCGGACCCGGCATCGGCAAGAGCACGCTCGTTCGGCAGCTCGGCGACCTGTATCACAACGGTGCGTACGGCGAAGGCGAGAAGGGCGTGTGGGACCCGCGCGTGCTGAACGACATCGCGCAGGGCCGCAATCCGGTTGGTGTGACCGAGTACTTCGCGGCGCTCTACGACGCGAACTACCGCGACTGCGCGTCGAATGACGGACCGGGCAAAGTCATCTTCTTCGAAGGCGCGCGTATCACGCTCGAGGCGCACATGGCGGAGTATCCGGCCGACTGCCAGGATGGCCTGCGACGCGTCCTCGCCATCGGTGACTCGTGGACCTTCGACCGCATCATCGTGCTCACGTCGAGCACAGCCACGGTGGAGAAACACATCAAGTTGCGAAACCGGCCCTTTGAGGTGGCCGAGAACATGGTGCGGCGCTTCCGTCTGATCGACGCCGCGTTCAGGCAACTGGCCACGCGCGAGCCGAACGCCATTGTCATCGATCGAGACGGCATGGAGTTTCACGAGCGCAGCGGGCTTGATGCCATCGTCCAGGCCGCGGCGCTGCCAAAGTACCCCGAGATTCCCTACCGCGATTTGCCCTGCTGAGAATTCGAGGAGGCATCGTGAAGGTCTTCGTCTCGCACGCGTCGGAGCAACGGGGAGAAGCCGACCGTCTTGCGATTGCCCTGCGTGCGCGACGCCATACGGTGTTTCTCGACGCCGACGACCTGCCGCCCGGCAGCGACTACCAGTCGCGCATACAGCAGGCGATCGACGACTGCGACCTGTTTTGTTTTCTCATCTCTCCTCAGTCGATCGCCACCGGCCGCTTTCCGTTGAGCGAGCTTGGCCTTGTCAGGAGACGATGGCCCGATCCGACGGGTCATGTCGTGCCGATCATGGTGAGCAAGGTACCGATGGATTCGGTGCCGGCGTATCTGCGGGCGGTGTCCATCCTCGAACCGCAGGGCGACCTGGTGGCCGACAGCCTGGCGGGGATCGAGGCACTGCGACCGCGACCCATGTGGCGGTCGCCCCGTGTTCTCGCCGCTGCCGGACTCGTGCTCGCCGTCGTCGTGGCTGGCGTCGCGTACGTCGGCATCCGTTCTCGAGACACCACCGATCACGCCATATCTGAACCTTCAACTGCGCCTCGTGGACAGAGCGATTCGTCGGGTCTTCGCATTCGCGTCGGCACCATGGAACAGACCGTCAAGGGCTTCGCCGCACACTTGTGGAGCGTTGGTTTTCGCAACGCCAGCGACGCAGTGACGGTGTACCTCTACTCGGCGCAGATGCCGCTGCCTGCCGACCTTCAGCAACCAAGCGACGTCGTGAACGCGTTCTATCACGACAAGACGCTGTATCTGCACTCGTCGCTGTCGGGCGATTCGAGCATCCTGCTGCGCGAGTACACGCACTTCGTTCTGGCGGAGTCCGTCGGCTCGTCGGCGATCGGCGACAGCGACATCGAAAGCGGCGTGGCCGATTATCTGCCGGCCAGCTTTCTCGAGAGCCCACTCATAGGCGAAGGGCTCGGTCACCTCATGGGCCTGCAGACCACCTACATTCGCAGGCTGGACCAGGCCACCTCGTACACCGCAGTGGAGGACGAACCGCACGCTCGGGGCGAGGTGTGGTCCGCCGCATTCTGGGCATGTCGCCAGATCATCGGTCAACAGGCGGTGGATCAGGCAGTGGTGTCCGCGTGGAACTCGGTCATGACCTTGCCACTCCGATCAGATGCGAACGCGCGCTTCGGCGCCGCGCTGGCGGGGATGGCCGCCCCGGTTGGCCGTTGTCTGACCACGGAGATGGACCGCCGCCGCTTGCCTCGCGGTCAGGGTTCCGGACGCTAGGCTCAGGCCAGGCTGGGTACCCTTCGCGCTCGGCATGCCACTTGCTGTAGGAAGCTGATCTTTAGCAGAGTCGTAGAAAGTGGCCTCGTCTGTTGATCACTAAGACTGGCGATTCCCCGAGTCTTCGACATGGATCCCTTTTTACCGCGCGATCGGCGGTATTCGCTGGCCGCCCGGACACAGTGAACCTTCACTCTCTCGCGTCCTCAAAGCCGACGGACGTCGTTCGGATTTGGGGACAGTCGGCCCGGTAACCACTCGACGGTGTGCTGGTCGGCGCGGCGAACACAGATAATGAGCGGGCGCCCGAGCGCTCGGCGGATGGCGACAATGAAAGGCCGAATGACGACGCGTATCGCTTGTGTGGCTTGCCTCCTGGCTTGCCTGGTGTCGGTCGATTGCAAGGGCAAGGACACCACGCCGACA
>JBEBGB010000853.1:0-2302 GCA_040081675.1 Vicinamibacterales bacterium | reverse complement strand
CCTGCCGCTCATCGAGCATCCGATCGAGGTGCTTCGCGAACGAGAGTTCCTGCCGTTCGCGTCAGCCATCGCCGCGGGTGTTGCGACCATCATGACCGCGCATGTCTTCATCCCGGCACTCGACGAAGAGCGCCCGGCCACGCTCTCGCGCCACATCGTGACCGGACTGCTGCGCGACTCGCTTGGCTTTGGCGGCGTGATCGTCAGCGACGACCTCGAGATGAAAGCACTGGCCAATCAGTACTCCGTGACCGAGTCGACGATGCTCGCCATCGAGGCTGGATGCGACGTCGTGCTGATCTGCTCCGGCAACTACGACGTGCAGGCGGAAGCCCTGGAAGCGCTGGTTCGCCGAGTCGAAACCGACGCCGTCTTCCTGCGTCGCGTCGAAGACGCGCTGCAGAGGAACAGGCACGTCAAGGAACGATATCTTGCCCCGTCGAAGGCGTCGCCCCTCTCGCCGAAAGCGCTTGGCCAGGTGCTTGGCCAGGAGGAACACCGACGCACCGCCGACGCCATGGCGCGCTTCGCGTGATGCGCAAACCGCGTCGACTCGAAAAGGGCTCGCGCATTGCCGTCGTAGCACCGGCCAGTCCCTTCGACCAACAGTCCTTCGACGATGGCATCGCCGAGCTCGAGCGGGTGGGGCTGGTGCCGACCTGGGACGAGTCGGTATTCGAGCGGCGAGGCTTCCTCGCAGGCACGGCGGAGGTTCGCGCGACAGCCATTCGGCAGGCGCTGGCCGATCCGTCGATTGCTGCAATCATCGCGGTGCGCGGCGGATATGGGAGCGCCCAAATTCTGCCGCTGCTGGACCCAGCGGAGATCTGTGCCGCACAAAAGCCCATCATCGGCTACAGCGATATCACGGCGCTCTTGACCTTCGTCACCCTCGACTCTGGCCTCGTGTCTTTTCATGGGCCAATGCTCGAGGCACGCCTGGCCAGGGGCAGCGAGGGGTACGACCGAGGCTCGTTCGAGCGTGCGTTGTTTCACGCGGAGCCGATGGGCGAGTTCGACGCGCCAGGCGTCGAGGCGATCACGACTGGCGACTTCTCTGGACCCATCGTGGGTGGCACGATCACGCAGTTGCTCGCGTCGCTCGGAACGCCCTACGCCTTCGACCCGCCACAAGGTCACGTGTTGTTCTTCGATGAAGTGGGCGAGCGTCCGTACCGGCTCGATCGAATGGTGACGCAACTTCGTCAGAGCGGACTCCTCGCGCGGGCCGGCGCCATTGTCGTTGGCGAACTGCCACGGTGCGACGAACCAGGAGGCGGACCCACGTCGCGCGAAACGATGGCTGACTTGTTCAGCGAGTTCCCAGGCCCGGTGCTGCTCGGGTTTCCGTCGGGTCACACCATCAGCCCGCAGCAGACCATCCCCTTCGGCGTTCGCGCACGCGTCGTCGCAGACCGGCACGCGCCGCGTCTGGTCATCGAGGAGCCAGCAGTTCAGTGAGCACACGCATCCATCTGATCGGCATTTGTGGAACGGCCATGGCGACGTTGGCGGCCATGTTGAAACGGAAAGGCTTCGACGTTCGCGGGTCGGACGCAGACGTGTATCCGCCGATGAGCGATTTCCTCGCGGCCGAAGGTATTTCGGTGTTCAGCGGCTATCGGCCGGAGAACATCAGCGCCGATCTGGATCAGGTCATTGTCGGGAACGCAATTTCGCGCGGGAATCCTGAACTCGAGCAGGTGCTCGATCGGAAGATCCGCTACTGCTCGCTGCCCGAGGCAATTCGCGAACACTTCCTCTGGGGCGCTCGGTCGATCGTCCTGGCTGGCACCCACGGCAAGACCACCACGACGGCGCTCGTCGGGTGGGTGCTGACCCACGGGGGCGCCGATCCCACGGTACTTATCGGCGGCATCGCACGCAACTTCGGCGAGCATGGCTCGAGCTACCGCATGGGGCATGGACGCGACTTCGTCATCGAAGGCGATGAGTACGACAGCGCCTTCTTCGACAAGACCGCAAAGTTCCTGAAGTACCTGCCCGACATTGCTGTCATCAACAACGTCGAGTTCGACCACGCCGACATCTACGCCGACATGGCAGCCGTGACGACGGCGTTTGAGCGGCTCGTGCGTCTGGTGCCGCGGCGTGGGCTGCTGCTGATTGGAGGCGACAGTCCGGCAGCGCTCGCTCTGAAAGAACGCGCGGTGTCCCCAGTACAGACGTTTGGTATCGCGAATGGCCTCGACTGGCAAGCGCGTGATCTTGTGGCCGACGCCACGTCCACGACGTTCTTCGTGTGGCGTCGCGGAGAGCCGTTCGGCGAGTTCCAGGTGCC
>JBEBGB010000852.1:0-2303 GCA_040081675.1 Vicinamibacterales bacterium | reverse complement strand
TTCCGGGCTCATCGGGCGGTTCGGTGCGCTCGACAACACAAACGGCGGAGACACCTATCGGTACAGCGGTTCGTTCGAGTGGCAACGCTCCAGGAACAATGCGACAACCAAAGTCGTCGCCTACGGCATTGGGTCCGACTTGAACCTGTTCTCGAACTTCACGTTCTTCCTCGACGACCCGGTCCACGGCGATCAGTTCCAACAAGCCGACCACCGCTTCATCACCGGCGCCAAGGTAAGTTATCGCCGCATCGGTCACCTTCTTGGCCGCGATACGCAGAACACGGCTGGCGTCCAGTTCCGGAACGACGACATCTCGAAGGTCGGGCTGTATCACACCGAAGCGAGGCAGTTGTTGGACACCGTGCGGCAGGACGCCGTGATGGAGACGAGCGCCGGAGCGTACGTCCAGAATGAGACGTCGTGGGCGCCCTGGCTTCGCTCGCTCGCCGGCGTTCGCACTGACGGCTACCGGTTCAAGGTGGACGCTGGCGATCCAGAGAACAGCGGCACCCGCCGCGCGAGCATCGTCAGTCCCAAGGGCGGCGTCGTGATCGGACCGTTCAGCGGCACGGAGTTCTATATCAACGGTGGGCTTGGCTTTCACAGCAACGACGCCCGCGGCACCACCATTACGCGCGATCCGTCTACCGGCGAAGCGGCCGACGCGGTCACTCCGCTCGTGCGAGCCAAGGGCGGCGAAGTTGGCCTGCGGACGGTGGCCGCCAAACATCTGCAGACAAGCCTGACGTTCTGGTCTTTGTCGCTGGCGTCCGAGTTGGTTTTTACTGGAGACGCCGGGAACACCGAGCCGAGCCGTCCGAGCCACCGGTACGGCCTCGAACTCGCCAACTACTGGACGCCCAGGCCGTGGCTCATTTTCGACGGCGACGTGTCGTGGTCGCGCGCACGATTCACGGAGTCCGATCCCATCGGCAACGATGTGCCTGGTGCAGTGGCGATGGTGGTGTCAGGCGGGGCGACGCTGGACAGTCTGCGCAAGTTCTCTGGAAGTGTGCGCCTGCGGTACTTCGGGCCGCGTGCGCTGGTCGAAGACAACTCGGTTCGTTCGAAGGCGACCAGCCTGGTCAATCTCGAAGGCGGCTACCAAGTCTCGAAGTCGGCGCGGATTGTTCTCGATGTGTTCAACCTGACGAACGCGAAGGATAGCGACATCGACTACTACTACACGTCGCGGTTGCCCGGCGAACCGCTTGGCGGCGTGGACGACCTTCACCTGCACCCGACCCTGCCGCGAACCGCCCGCCTGAACATCGTGCTCGGCTTCTGAGGGGATCGGCGTGCCGAGTACGCCACACGCGTAACCCGGCGAGGCCCTGACCGCGGCTCGAGGAGCGCTACACTAGGCTCGTGCGGGTAACCGTCGAACAAATGGCCAGCACGCTGAGGCGCCGCGCGGCGGCGCGAGCGGCACGCGCGTCGTCTCGCGCCGAGGCGCTGCTCGCTCACATGCCGGAAGCAAGAAACCTGCTCCGTGCCCGATATGGCGCGACCTCGGTTTGGCTTTTTGGATCGTTGGCCGTTGGCAATTATCGCGACACGTCGGACGTCGACATCGCCGTCACAGGCCTTGCCTCTGTTGACTATTTCGCAGCGCTGACCGACCTCATGAACCTCTTTGCGGTGCCAGTCGACCTGGTGCGCTTGGAGGAAGCCTCTTCAAGTTTGAAGGAGCGCATTCTCGCGGAGGGACGTCGCCTGTGAATGCGGTCATCCAACGGCTGCGCGCCGAGGTCACGGCCGACGTGGCGACCTTCGAGGCACGCATCGACGAACTGGCGGCACTCCCGCCGTTCTCCAAAGACCCGGCGCCTCTGGCGCAGGCAGCCGTCGCGCTCCACCATGCGTACGGGGCCGTCGAGTCGGCCTTGCTTCGCGTGGCTCGTGCGCTCGAGGGCGATCCTCCTGACGGACCGGACTGGCACCAGGCTCTCCTGATGTCGATGAGTCTGCAGATCGAGGGCGTCAGACCGGCCGTATTGTCGGCGCAGACCGTAACGAATCTCCGGCACCTCCTCAGTTTTCGACACTTCTTCCGCCACGCCTACAGCGTGGATCTTGACCCGCTTCGTCTAGAGGAATTGCGCAGGATTGCTCTCACCGCGCGTCCGGTTGTTCGTGACGATTTCGGAACGTTAGACCGCCTGCTCCAGGAACTTGCCACCCACTGAGCGAGGCGACGGCATCCCACGGCTGGAGTGATCTCGGAGGAGCAGTATGAAACCGCGCCACGTAGTCGCTACCGGAATCGTGCTGGCCACCATCATCGTCGTGCAGACCCG
>JBEBGB010000851.1:0-2303 GCA_040081675.1 Vicinamibacterales bacterium | reverse complement strand
ACCTGCGCCGAAAGGAGAGGGCTCCGCCGGGGAGCACGCGCAGCCGCGCTCGCGGGCCGAGCAACCGCCTCGACGTGGCGATGTGCCAAATCGGTACTTCCGTGGGCCGCACGTCTACGCGTTTCCGCCAGTGGATCTGCGCGTCGGGTTCTACTATCACCCGTACTTCGGGTTCTACTACGGTCCGTACTATGGCCCGTTCTATCCGTATCCGGGTCCGTTTCCGCGACTGACTCGCTACGGCACCAGCTCGGTTCGTCTTCGTGTGCAACCGGTTGAAGCCGAGGTTTATCTCAACGGCTACTACGCCGGTATCGTCGACGACTTCGATGGAGTGTTCCAGAGGCTCTATGTCCCGGCAGGTCCACACAAGCTCGAGCTGCGACTTCCTGGGTACGAGAGCTATCACCAGGACGTTTACGTTCAGCCCGGCGACACGCTGGAAGTCCGACACGAGATGCGACGGATGGCCCTGGGCGTTGTTGCCGCACCTCCGCCGCGTCCGCAGCCTCTGCCCTCCGAGTGGACAACGACTGAATCGTCCGATGCTGGGGAAGGACCTGCGACGCCCTACGGCGTCCTGGCCATTCGCACCGATCCGACTGACGCCCAGGTCGTGATCGACGGCGAAGCGTGGGCGACCGTCGCGGGCCAGCGCGAGTTCACGATCCATCTGGCCGCCGGTTGGCACACCCTCGAGGTTCGCAAAGACTCGTATCGCACATTCTCGACAAGCGTCGAGATGTCCGAAGGTCGAACGACGCGTCTGAGCGTCGAATTGAAACCGTAATGAATGCGGCGTTGTGTGAGGATATCGAAACATGACCTCCGCACACGTGGGCACGACCGACGATATCCGCCGCCACTTCCCCGCGCTCGGCCGGGTACACAACGGGCATCCCGTCGCCTACTTCGACGGACCCGGAGGAACGCAGGTGCCGGTGTCAGTCGTCGAGGCGATGCGCGAGTACCTGCTCGGTCACAACGCGAACACGCACTGGGCGTACCCGACAAGTGCCGAGACCGATGCGATCGTCGCTGACGCGCGTGGCGCGCTCGCCGACTTCATCAACTGCGACCCTCGCGAGGTGTCGTTCGGCGCCAACATGACGACGATCACCTTCCATGTGGCGAGAGCGATCGGGCGTGGCTTGGCGCCCGGCGACGAGGTCGTCGTCACCGAACTCGACCATCACGCGAACGTGGCCCCGTGGCAGGCATTGGTCCGCGAACGGGGCATCACGCTGCGCACCGTACCGATGGTCACCGAAACCGGGCAACTGGATTGGGACGAGTTCGAGCGCACGGTCCACTCGCGCACAAAGGTTGTGGCCGTGGGTGCCGCGTCCAACATGCTGGGTACCATTTCTGACGTTCGGCGAGCCGCGCGGCTGGCGCACGCGGCTGGCGCCATCTGCTTCGTCGACGCGGTCCACTACGCCGCACATCGCCCGATCGACGTCCGCGAGATGGAATGCGACTTCCTGGCCTGCTCCGCCTACAAGTTCTACGGGCCGCATATCGGCGTGCTGTACGGTGCACGTCACCTCACCGAACGGCTCGACGTACCGAAGCTGGAGCCGGCGCCAGACGAGGTGCCGGACCGGCTGGAGACCGGCACGCAGAACCACGAGGGCATCGCTGGTGCGGCGGCGTCGATCAACTTTCTCGCAGGTCTCACGGATGCCGGCAGCCGTCGCGAGCGCATCCTCCGCACGATGACGGCGCTGTTCGAACGTGGGGACGTGCTGCTCGCGCGGCTCTGGCATGGCCTCCGGGCGATCGACGGCGTCACTGTCTACGGTCCTGACCCCTCAGAGCCACGCACCTCGACGATCTCGTTCACCGTGGGGCAGCGCGCTTCCGTTGACGTCACGCGTGCGCTGGCGGAACGGGGAGTCTTCACGTCCCACGGCAACTTCTACGCCGCGACGATCGCCCGGCGCCTCGGGCTCGAGGCGCAGGGGCTCGTTCGCGCGGGGTGCGCCTGCTACACCACGGAGCTGGAGGTAGACCGGCTGCTCGAGGGTGTCCAGGAACTGGCGCGTTGAGCTGGGGTTCGGCGATTTCCTGAACGGCGTCTGGCGCGGGATTGCTGGTTAAGGATTGCCAGCCCCGCCTGCCCCGCCTGCCCCTCCGGGTGGAAACAGGCCTGCCATTGCCCGCAGGGCCAACCCGACGTACAGTCAGCGCGCGCACTGTGCAATCGAGGACTCCATGAGCGACACGATCAAATACCTGCTCGACGAATCCCGTATCCCGACGTGCTGGTACAACCTGATGGCCGACCTGCCGTCGCCGCC
>JBEBGB010000850.1:0-2306 GCA_040081675.1 Vicinamibacterales bacterium | reverse complement strand
ATGGCGAGGTCACGTCTCCGAAGGGTGGGCGACTGCGCTACGTCCCGCTGACCGTGCGGCTCATGTCGGCACTTCGTGAGCATCGTCACCTGAAAGGTCCGCGCGTGCTGTGTCAAGACGACGGCGCGCCGCTGACGCGTCAGCAAGTTCAATATCGCGTCAAACGTGCCGCCAAGAAGGCGAACGTAAGGGAGGGTGTCCACATTCTTCGCCATGCGTTCTGTTCGCACCTGGCGATGCGTGGGGCACCAGCGCGGGCCATTCAGGAACTGGCCGGCCATTCTGAACTCGGCGTCACACAGCGCTACATGCACCTGAGCCCGGCCGCACTCGACGCGGCGATTCAGTTGTTGGACGGTCGTGGCAACATGCTGGCAACGCGGGTTGCCGGAACGGCGGAAGGGTAAGAACGCTAGGAAAATTGCAGAAATGTTGGCGGTGAGGCAGGGATTCGGTCTGTTGGCCGAGGTGAAACCGGAGGCCAACTGACCGCCGAAGACGTGGCGAATCGCCAGATGAGCGAGAGCGGAATCTGGCGGTGAGGCAGGGATTCGAACCCTGGGTACAACTTTAAGGTCGTACAACGGTTTAGCAAACCGCCGCTTTCGGCCGCTCAGCCACCTCACCGCATCGAAACTGCCTGCGCCCCCGGTGGGCACAGCGCAAGCCGTCATTATAGCGGTCGCCGGCAGGCGTCGCGGGAAGATTATCCATCCGTCTGGCGCTCCGGGTCGGGTGGGTCACGTGGGCCTCTCTCCGGGCCCTGTTCGCCGTTCGTGCCGCGTTCACCGTGCTCGCGCCAGACGTGTGACGGCCTTCTGCATCTCACGCAGCCACAGGACCGAGCTCGCGACCGCCGTACACCGCACCCAATCGGCCAGGCTCAACGACTCCGTCGAGAATGCCCGCTGGAGAAATGGCGTATACACAACGCACATCTGCAGCATCACCGAGAGGGCGACGGCACCCCACAACCACCGGTTTCCGAACAATCCGCGTAGAGCGCTCTCCTCGTCCGACCGCGCATTGAACACGTTGAACAGCTGAAACAGCATCAACGTCGTAAACGCCATGGTCTGCGCGTACCGCAAGCTGCCCGCACCCTCGATCAGTCCTCCCGGCAAGGCCGCGTCGAGCACGTACAGCGTTCCAACGGCCATAACGGCGCCGACGCCAAAGATTCCGGCCCACATTGCGCGGGTCAAGACGCCTTCGCGCGGAGTGCGCGGTGGGTGCTGCATCAAGGCGGGGTCCGCCGGATCAACGCCGAGTGCGAGCGCCGGTGCACCGTCGGTCACGAGATTGATCCACAGCAGCTGCGTCGCCAGCAGCGGCAACACGACCGTCGCTCCGTTGGGCTCGAGGCCGATCACCTTGCCGAGGACGACGCCAAAGAACATCGTCATCACCTCACCGATATTCGATGACAACAGGTAGCGAAGAAACTTTCGGATGTTCGAAAAGATCGAGCGGCCTTCCTCCACGGCCGCAACGATCGTCGCGAAATTGTCGTCAGCGAGGACGATATCGGCCGCCTGTTTGGAGACGTCGGTTCCGGTGCGCCCCATGGCAATCCCGATGTCTGCAGCCTTCAGGGCCGGCGCGTCGTTGACGCCGTCGCCAGTCATCGCCACGACGGCCCCGGTGCGTTGCAGAGCCTGTACGATCCACAACTTGTGTTCGGGGTTGACGCGCGCATATACCGACACTGAGTTGACCGTGTCGGCCAGCGCGTCCTGGGTCATTCCCTGCAAGTCGTTGCCTGTGACGGCGCGGCTGTCGTCCACGAGTCCGAGTTCGTGCGCAATGACAGCAGCAGTCTTCGGATGATCGCCAGTGATCATCATCGGGCGTATCCCCGCGCGCTTCGCGCGGGCGACGGCTTCCTTCGCTTCGTCCCGAGGCGGATCGATCATGCCTATCAATCCGGCGAAGACGAGGTCTTGCTCGATGTGCTCGCCAACGCCGTCCTTCGTCAGCGTGCCGTCCAGCGACGAGCGGAATGCGACGGCCAGCGTGCGCAAGGCGCGCGCCGCAAGGGCGTCGTTCGCGTCCAGAATCTCGCCGCGCCGCGTTTCGGACAGCGCACGCGACGAGTTTCCAACCAGTTCGTGCGTACAGCGCTCGAGCAGCACGTCGGGCGCACCTTTTGCGAAGACCAGGACGCGCCCGGCCGTTTCGGCGTCCGTGTGGACGGTGCTCATGATCTTGCGTTCCGAGGAGAACGGGACCTCTCCAATGCGGTCGAAGCGATGTTCCAGATGTTCCGCTTCGATTCCCGCCTTCCTGGCCGCGACGATGAGCGC
>JBEBGB010000182.1:0-8979 GCA_040081675.1 Vicinamibacterales bacterium | reverse complement strand
GCGCGTGAGCGTGAATCACTCGAAGCCGAGCGCGAACGCATGCGCCAGCGCGAAGTGGCGCTGAGGCAGCGAGAGGACCAGTCGCGCAAGAAGCTGGCGGAAGAACTCGAGTCGCACGCGCGCGAAGCGAAGAAGAGCATTGAAGGCGTCATCGCGAAGCTGAAACAGAAGACGAACGCGATCGCCGAAGAAGCCGCCAAACAGCGAATCAACACCGGCGCGAGTGGTGCGGCGCGCATCGAAGCGCGCGAGGCCGTGGACGGCGTCATTGCGCGCATTCTGGAACCTGCGCAGGGCGAGAGACCCGCCGCAACTCCAGATGTGATCGCGCCAGTCAGCGTCGGCGTGCGGGTGTCGGTTGGAGGTTTGGGACTCGAAGGCGTGGTCACGGCGCTCCACGGCGGCACCGCGGAAGTCGATGTGCGGGGCAAACGGATGCGCGCAGACGTCCGCAACCTGCGCGTGACCGGGCTGGCACCAGTCGGGGCATCCAGGATCAGCGTGCACACGGAGCTTGTCCCTCGCGAGACGACGCCGACGGAGCTGAACATCATTGGCTGCACGGTCGACGAGGCGCTGACGCGCGTCGAGCGATTCATGGATGAATCGCTGCTGACCGATCAACGCGTCCTCCGGTTCGTGCACGGTCACGGCACGGGCCAGTTGAAGCGCGCAGTCACGGGATTCCTGCGCCAGCATCCACTCGTCACGAGCGTCTCTCAGGCGCCACCAAACCAGGGTGGCGGCGGCGTCACGGTGGCAGAGCTCAAAGACTGATGGGGCTCTTTCCACAAACCTTCATAGACGAGGTCCGCCTGCACGCGAACATCGTGTCGGTGGTGCAGCAGTACGTCTCACTGAAACAGGCGGGACGAGTCTTCAAGGGACTCTGCCCTTTCCACTCCGAGAAGACGCCGTCCTTCCAGGTCGATCCGGACAAGGGCTTCTTCTTCTGCTTCGGATGTCAGAAGGGCGGCGACGTCTTCAAGTTCGTCGAGTTGCAGGAGAACGTCGGCTTTGCCGACGCGGTGCGTCTCCTCGCGCAGAAGGCCGGGCTGTCGTTGCCGGAGCTGACCGACGACGACCCCTCTGCGCGACAGGATTCGGCCCGCCGGGAAGCGCTGCTGAAAGTGCACGAAGTGGCCGTCGCCTACTTCCGGGAGCAACTCGACGGTCCTGCGGGGGGACGCGCACGCGAGCAACTGCGAGAGCGTGGCGTGACCACACACACGATCGATGAGCTCGGACTTGGCTTCGCGCCGCACGCGCGCGAGGGTCTGAAGGGACGCCTGCTGGCGCAAGGCTTCGAGAAAAGCCTGCTCCTGCAAAGCGGACTGGTGCTCCAGCGAGACAACGGACCCTCAACGAGTTCACCGTCGTCTCAAGAGAAGTCCAGGGACGGCGAGATGGTGGATCGTTTCCGGAATCGGTTGATGATTCCCATCTTCCGAGACACCGGATCGGTCATCGGGTTTGGCGGTCGGTCGATGGAATCCGACCAGATGCCGAAGTACTTGAACTCGCCGGAAACGCCCATCTACTCGAAAGGCCGCACGCTGTACGGTCTGAACTTCTCGAAAGCCGCGATTCGCAAGCTCGGCTACGTCGTCATCGTCGAGGGGTATTTCGACTACGCGCAGGTCTTTCAGACGCAGGCGGCCCCGGTGGTGGCTTCGTGTGGCACGGCGCTGACCTCGGCCCAAGCTCAGCTGATACGCCGGTTCACGTCACGCGTCGTGCTGAGCTTCGATCCGGACGCGGCCGGTCAGGGCGCGGCGGCCCGGTCGTGCGAATTGCTCGTCTCCGAAGGTTTCGATGTCAACGTGCTGGCCCTCAACAAGGGTGAGGACCCGGACACGTTCATCAGGCGAAACGGCGCGGACGCCTATCGGGATCGGCTCAAGACCTCGCGGCCGTACCTCGAGTACCTGCTCGATCAGGCCGCGGAAGGGGTCGATTTTGCGCAGGACGACAGTCGGCGACAGTACCTGGGCAAGATGCTGACCGTCGCCGCCAGGATTCCAGACGCGGCGGCTCGCGACCAGTTCGCCGACCGGCTCGCGCATCGAGCACGCGTCACGGAAGACGTGGTGCGAGCCGAGATTCGTAAGGCAGCCGTCCAGAAGCGGACAGAAGTGACGACACGTGAAGTGCCGTCGATTTCACAAATGAAACCCGCGGAGCGGGGCCTGATCTGGGCGCTCGTACATAATAGTAGGCAGGGACTGGATGCTCTGGCCGTGCTGGACGACAACGACCTGAGCCATCTGGCGACCCGGGACATTCTCGAAATGGCCCGATCGCTGCAGGCTTCAACGACAGCGGAGGCCTTACCATCGGCGCTGTTGCAGCGTCTAAGTACTGTGAATGCCCAGGTTGTGGCCAGCATCGGAGCCGCGGCCACTTCTCCGGGACCAGCCATGGAATGCGCGCGGACGCTGCAGCGTCTGCGTTACGAACGGGAGCGCGCTGGCATTCAGCGCGAGATCGACCGGCTGCAGGCACTCGGTTCCGAAGCCAGCAATTCGGAAATTGACGCGCTGCTCCGAAAGAAGAATGATTTAGGGCTCTTAATCGAGCAACTGACGTAGGACGAGGCTGAGATTACATGTCGATCGAAGAAAAGTACGACGAGGTACGGCAACTCATCAACATCGGCAAGGAGAAGGGTTACCTGCTCTACGACGAGGTGAACGAACTCCTGCCCTCGGAGATCACCTCGTCCGACGAGCTCGATGACCTGTTCAACACCTTCGGCAGCGCCGGCATCGAGGTCATCGACTCCGACCAGAAGTACATGCGGGACGACAAGCCGATCGACCGCACGGCTGAAGGGTCGGAAGAACTCGAGCTCGATCTCACGCCCGGAGCACTGGACAAGACCAACGACCCCGTCCGCATGTACCTGCGCGAGATGGGCACGGTGCCGCTCCTCACGCGCGAAGGCGAAGTGGAAATTGCGCGCCGCATCGAGCGTGGCAAGCTGGCCGTCATCAAGTCGATCTCGCGCACGCCGCTCGTGGCCAAGAAGGTCATACAACTCGGCGACGCACTGCACACCGGCGACCGTACGATTCGCGAACTGGTCATCTTCAACGACGAAGAGATCACCGACGAGCGCATTGCGGAACGATCCCGCCAGGTGCAGAAGCAGATCGAGAACGTGCGCAAGGCGAACGGCAACGCCGAGAAGCTGTTCGAGAAACTGGCCGAAACCCCCAAGGGCGTCGTCACCAAGGACAAGCGGAAGTACCGCAAGGCTCGCTGGGCAGCCATGCGCGCCCGCATCGAGGTGTCGCAGAAGATTCGCGAGATCGAGTTCACCGAGTCGGTCAAGCGACGCCTGATCGATGAGATGAAGGAAGCCGTCGAAGGCGTCAAGGCGATCCAGCGCGAGATCGAAGGCATCGACCGGCTGCTGAATCCGAAGAACAAGAAACACAAGCTGAAGGAAGAGGACAAGAAGAACCTCGCTCGTCAGCACAAGGATCAGAAGCTTCGTCTCAAGGCGACGACCGACTCGCTCGAACAGGAGCCGGCGGAACTGAAGTCGACGCTCGACACGATTCTGCGCGGCGAGTACCAGGCCGAGCAGGCGAAGAAGGAACTCGTCGAGGCGAACTTGCGCCTCGTGGTGTCGATCGCGAAGAAGTACACGAACCGTGGCCTGCAGTTCCTCGACTTGATCCAGGAAGGCAACATCGGCCTCATGAAGGCCGTCGACAAGTTCGAGTACCGCCGCGGCTACAAGTTCTCGACCTACGCCACGTGGTGGATCCGTCAGGCCATCACTCGCGCAATTGCCGACCAGGCGCGTACCATTCGCATCCCGGTCCACATGATCGAGACCATCAACAAGCTGATTCGCACCTCGCGCGCGCTGGTGCAGGAACTCGGACGAGAGCCCACCTCCGAGGAAATCGCGAAGCGGATGGATATCCCGGTCAGCAAGGTTCGCAAGGTGCTGAAGATCGCGCAGGAACCCATCTCCCTCGAAACGCCGATCGGCGAAGAGGAAGATTCGCATCTTGGCGACTTCATCGAAGATCGCCAGGTGGTGTCGCCGGCCGAAGCCGTCATCAACCTGAATCTCAAGGAACAGACCGAATCGGTCCTGAAGACCTTGACACCTCGCGAAGAGAAGGTCATCAAGATGCGGTTCGGCGTCGGCGATGGCAGCGAGCACACCCTGGAGGAAGTCGGCCAGAGCTTCGCTGTCACGCGCGAGCGGATCCGTCAGATCGAGGCGAAGGCGCTTCGGAAGCTGCGTCATCCGTCGCGCAGCCGGAAGTTGCGGGCGTTCCTCGAGGGACGCACGTCGTAGTTGGTGGTCCACCTTCGCAGCGACCGATGGGTACGCTGCTTCGGTGGACGCCGTCGCGTGGGCTTGCCCGTCGAAGCTCACGCGCGCGCAAGCGTAAGCGAAGTCGGGCCCATAGCTCAACGGTTAGAGCCGCCGGCTCATAACCGGCCTGTTCCAGGTTCGAATCCTGGTGGGCCCACCAACCTCCGCTCTCCTGTGAGCGAGTGGAGGTTGCGCGCCGAAGCCATGTGTGGCCAAGGCGGGCTTGCACCTGCCGAGAGCTTCGGCTTGGCGAGCCATCCGAAGGTGCCGCGCCGAAGCCGGTGGCGAAGGCGGGCTTCTGCCGAGAAAGCTTCGGCTGACAGGGCAATCTCCGCTCTCGTGTTGGGTGTCCTTCAGCTATGCTCAGAGCGCGTTGAGAACGTTCGCGATGAATACTACGGAGACTGCACGACCTGCGCAGATCCATTCTTTCAGGGCCGGTGACCAGACGGTCGCCCATGTTCCGAGCAGAGTCAAAGACCAAGCCCCGGTGCGCAAGCGTCGGGGCTTTTTTTATGTGTCGGCGAACCAGCCCCGCGCGACTTCGAACTAACGGACCACTCACATGCATGCAGATCTCGAACGGCTGATCGCGCTCCAGACACTCGACTCGGCGATTCACGAGGCGGAGCGAACGCTTGGCGATGAGCCGGCACGGCTGCTCGAACTCGAGGGCCGGGTGGAACGCGCCCGCCAGGCCGCGACGACGGCCAAGGAAAGCGTGGCGCAGAATCAAGTGGCGCGCCGCGAAATCGAAAAGGAACTCGCCGTGCACCAGGGCAGGCTTTCGAAATTTCGCGACCAGGCGGCGGCCGTGAAGACCAACCAGGAGTATCACGCCATTCAGCACGAGATGGCATTTGCTCAGAACGAGATCAAGAGTCACGAAGATCGGATGCTCGAACGGATGGTGGAGGCCGACGATCTGACACGCGCGGCCAAGGCGGCGGACGTGGAGTTGGCGACCGTCCAGAAAGCTGCGGACGCCGAGAAGCGCGCCATCACTCGAGAACACGAAGATCTGCAGCAGAAGGTCGGCGCGCTCAAGGCCGAGCGCGCGACACTCGTGTCGCAGCTGGCCGGCCAGGCCCTGGCGGTCTTCGAAATGGTGTCCCGGCGGCGTAACGGAGTGGCGATGGCGGAGGCAAAGGGCGGCGTCTGCACGATCTGTCATGTCCGCCTGCGGCCCCAGGTGTTCAATACC
Source organism: Vicinamibacterales bacterium (assembly GCA_040081675.1). Lineage (GTDB taxonomy): Bacteria > Acidobacteriota > Vicinamibacteria > Vicinamibacterales > CAVVIG01 > CAVVIG01. The sequence continues at coordinate 3,430 of JBEBGB010000182.1, read as the reverse complement.
GTCCTTCGCAACGAAGCCGTCATCCAGTGCGACCACTGCCAGCGGATCCTCTACTTCGTGCCCCCGGTCGCCGCCGCCACCGGCCCGCCTTAGGCTCGGCGCCAGCGAGGTCAGCGCGCCGTGCGCGTACGGGTGCGCTCGGCGTCGCACGTGTCTACGTGGCGATGCGAGCCCGAATCACGCCGGCTATGCGGCCTGTGTGTCTGCCGGCGCATCGATAGGAACACAACACCGTCGAGTGGCTTGCCGTGCACAGCTCGGCTCCGAACACGCTCGTGTCGGGAAGACCGGCCTCGAGCAGTTGTTCTCTGGCACATGTCCATCCGTCGAAGTAGGCGTGGCCCCTTCGGGGCACTGGCGGCAACCCAGGCACTGATGGATTGCGCAGCGTTGGTGTCGGCCGTTCCGAGAACCACCGTTGGCGCCGGTCGCTCGCGAAGCCGCCGGCGACGAACGCCTCGATAACGTCCGTCCCGACCTCATAGCAGCAGGACCCGACCGAAGGGCCGATCGCGGCGAGCAGATCCTGTGGACGCGATCCGTACGTGTGCACGAGACCGACTACGGCCTGGCGAGGCACGCCCTGCGCGAGCCCGCGCCAGCCGGCATGAGCCGCCGCCACGACACCCAGGCGACGGTCTGCAATCAGCAGTGGTACACAATCCGCCGCTTGAACGGCAATCGCGAATCGGTCGGCGCCGGACAAGACAATGTCGCCTTCTGGAGGATTCGTCATCGCAGCGGGATCGATGCGCTCCGCGATGATCGTCGCCTGGCCGTGAACCTGCTTCAGCCGAATCAGCGACTCCAACGTAGTGTCCACCGCAGCAGCCAGCTCGGACCACGCAGCAGGACTGGCGAGCGACGAGGCGCCAAGCGTCCATGGCCGCGTGGTGAAGAGATGACGCGCCACCCTTTCGAGGGGACGACACACCAGCGCTGGTCCGAACGCCGTCTGGCGCCACTCGAAAGACTCGCCCGGTTGCGGAAGTATCATTCAGGTGTGTCTACGATGATCGGCCTTGGCATCGACGCGACGGATATTCCGCGCATCGCAGCGACCATCACGAGGTATGGCGATCGTTTCATTCAGCGAATCTTCACCGAAGGGGAGATCGCGTACTGCATGCGGCGCCGCCATCCAGAGATTCATTTTGCCGGACGATTCGCAGCGAAGGAAGCTGCGATGAAGGCACTGGGTACCGGCCACACGCAGAATGTTCTCTGGCGCGGCGTCGAGGTTGTCCGCCGCGGTGGACCACCTCGACTCGAATTCCACGGCGGCGCGCAACGTCGGTTCGACAGCATGGGTGCAGCCAGTTCGCTGCTGACCATTACACATTCCGACGCGCTCGCAATCGCACAGGTCATGCTCTTCGGGCGCTGACGCGACAACCCGCGTTCACCCTTTCGCCGCGCCTCGTCGTGCCCTTCAACGGCAAGGGACGGCGCAGACAGCTCCAACATCATTCCTCGCTGTAACTTGCAGGCCCGCCACTGATCCGGCTCGCTTCGGCATCGTGCTTGATGGAGGTGCTGTCGTCCGCCACGTCGCTCGCATCGAGCGCAAGCGCGGAGAAAAGGGGCGTCCACCATGATCGTAAGAATTACGCCGAACGACAAAGGCAACCCACCCGGGAAACTCGCCGATGCCGAACTGCACTTTCCCGATGGTCCACTCGCCGGTCTGCGCCTGGTTGGTTTCGCCGTCTGGGAACGGCGTGGAGGCGGTGGTCGAAACGTCACGTTCCCGGCGCGCAACTACAGCGTCAACGGCGAACGCCGAAGCTATGCGCTCCTGCGTCCCATCGTCGACACCACCGCCCAGAACGTCGTCCGCGATCTGGTACTCGAAGCGTTTCAGGAGTATGAAGAGCGGGCCGCGATTGCGTCGTAAGCGGCGGTGTGTCTCGCTCAAGCCATCGGCAACAGGCGCGCGTTCTCCTGTTGGCGCTTCGGAGGAAGCGTCCACTCGGCGCGCGTCGACTTCTCGAACTCGGATCGGAAGAACGCCGACTTCATGCCGCCGTCGATGATGTCCCACGCCAGCATGGGGTCGTTGGTTCGATCACGAAAAATGAACGAGTCGGCATCGACGCCAACTTCCTCGACCGCCGCGCGCCAGTTCTGGCCGTTTCGCTCGGCGGCTTCGATAACAGGGGCGACGCGTCGATCGCCAAGCGAGAGCAAGGCCTGGTAGTACGAATGCCGTTCCGACTTGATGTTGAAGTACACGTTGTCCACGTCGGCCATCAGGCTGCGAAGTCGCTTGATCTTGCGCTCGGTCAACGCGGGGTCTTCCATGGGCAGCCATTGGTAGGCGGTGCCCGGCTTGGGAATCAGCGGGTTCACACTGCCGACGATCTTTCCGATTGTGCCCCGCGGTCGCGCGTGCCGCAGCATGATGTCGCGGAGTTGCAGCGTCAAATCGCGAATCGCCACAAGGTCGGCGTCTGTCTCGGTGGGCAGCCCGATCATGTAGTACAGCTTCAGGTTCTCGATTCCGTTCCTGAAGATGAGGTCGGCGCGATCGAGGATCTCGTCGTTGGTTACCGTCTTGTTGATGACGCGACGCATCCGGTCGGAGCCCGCTTCAGGCGCGATCGTGATGCTGCGCTCGCCGCTCTGCTTCAACATCTTCACGATCGGATCGGTCAGGTCGTCGAGCCGCAGCGACGCGGGGCTGATCATGTAGCCCATCTCGAGAAGGCCTGCCAGAATGCGTTCGATCTCCGGGTGATCACACAGCGCGATCGACACGAGCCCTGCCCGCGACGCGTGTTGCCGCGCCTCGCGTGCGAGCTGCAGAATGCGGTCTGCCGGAAACGACCGAACGGGCAAATAGTTGTAACCAGCCCAGCAGAACCGGCACAGGTTGGCGCATCCGCGGACTACTTCAACGAGAAACCGCGAGCCGAACTCCGTATCGGGCGTAAAGATGCTGGTCGCCGGCGGATCGAGTGCGTCGGTGGTCTTGAGCGCGGCCTTCTTCACTGGAAACGGTGCATCGGTTCCAGGCACCGGTACGAAAGCGTCGAGCAGGCCGTCTTCCCGATATCGTGGCTCGTAGAACGACGGGATGTAGAAACCGCGCTCCTGGGCGAGGGCCTTCAGCAACGCCGGGCGCCCCGTCGACTCACGAAACGCGCGCTCGAGCGACGGAACCAGCACTTCCGCTTCGCCGGCAGCAATCACATCGGCAAACAGCGCAAGCGGTTCCGGGTTCACGAAGGTCACGGCACCGCCCACAACGATGAGGGGGTCGCGCACGGTACGTTCGGCGGCGTACCGCTTGATGCCCGCGAGCCGCAGCAACGTGAGGACGTTGACATAGTCCCACTCGAACGACACCGAGAAGGCGAACACGTCGAAGTCCTGCACTGGAGTCTGCGATTCGAGCGTGATCAAAGGGGCGCCCGCCGCAAGCTGC
>JBEBGB010000849.1:0-2311 GCA_040081675.1 Vicinamibacterales bacterium | reverse complement strand
GGTCGGCGCGGATGCCCTTGCCGTCGAATTCGCGGAAGCTGGCCTCGCCAGTTGGGACCAGTGCCGGCCGCGTGCCTCGGTCGCCGACGAGCACCGCTGGCACTGCGCCTCGCTTGGGGGGCAACGGCACGCCGAACCACGGTTTCGAGGCTGCCTCGGCGCTCCGACTCCGGGTCTGCGCGCCCGGATTTGCCGGGGCCAACAAGGCGAGCAGCAAGAACACGCCTGCCGCGGATGTCCATTGAAACCAGATGGCGGTCAGCTGGCGACGGCGTTCGCTCATGTGCCTGATGTCCTCTCGAGATCGGCGCAGGTTCGGTTCTGCGTCGACCGGCGTTCGTTAGACGAACTCGTCTTCGATGGATGACCTGCTGGACGCCGCGCGACTATGGCTGACCAACTCGTCTCGTGTCAACGTCACCAGATTCGCCCTTGTGCCGTCGACGCACCACGTTCGACGCACCGTGCTCGATGTGGGAACATCCGCTGATTTCAATCGTCCGCTCATCTCGTCATGCACCGCGGAGACCCAGTGTTTACACCGAAGCGGCAGCGCTGTTGCGCGCAGCCCTTACAGTTCTTTGCGACATCAAAGAGGTTGACGTCGTTCGGCCTGATGGCTGACCGGACCAACCAGTAACCGCGGAGTTCTTCAACCATGCCCCACTCTCGTTCCTCCCAGCCATCCGGTCGCGGGTTGCCTCATGCCCTGACTGCACGGCGAGTGTCTGTGCTCACGGCGCTCGCGCTTGTCATTGCCGTCAGTTGGGCCGCGCGCTTCGAGGTCGCGCTCGCGCAGTACTCGCCGACGCTGCAGACCGATGGCACGGCCTACGCGGCTGGTGACGAGGTCGCGATTAGCGGCCAGGGCTTCGCGCCGCACGAGTCTGTCACGCTGGCCGTGACGCACGAAGACGGCACGGCCGAACCCGGCATGGGCCACGAGTCAGCGGTGGTCACCGCCGACGAGAGCGGTCTGCTTTCGGCAACATGGACCATCAATGCAGGCGACATTGCGAGCCGGCGTTTCGTGGTGAGCGCAGTCGGCGCGGTATCGGGAGCCGCGCGATCCAACGTGTTCCTGCGGACGCCAGCCGTTTCCACCGACAGCAGTTGGTATGTCGCCGGAGGCACGGTCAGGATCGCGGGACGCGACTTCGCGGCGGGTGAGACGGTCACCGTTCGTGTGCTTCACGCCGACGGCGCCGCCGAACCGGGCATGGGGCACGAGGCCTCGACCGGAGTCGTGCGGCCTGATGGCACGTTCCAGACGTCTTGGATTCCGAGTGCCACGGACGTGGCCGGTCCTGCGTTCATTGTCACCGCCGCCGGCAGCGCGTCCGGCGCGGTCGCGCCTGCGGCCTTCTGGCGCATTGCGGGTGTCGCGACTGACAAGAGTGACTACTTTCCTGGCGAGACAGTCGGTATCAGCGGGCGCGGCTTTGCGCCGAACGAGCTCGTGAAGATGCTCGTGACGCACGCTGACGGCCGAACGGACGGCAACGGTCATGAGCCCTTCTTTGCAACCGCGGACGGCGCGGGCAAGATCACGGCGACCTGGTTCGTGAACCACGATGCGCTCGGCTTCAAGTTCCGGGTTTCGGCAATCGGCGAGACGTCTGGCGTCGGCGGCAGCGCAACGTTCTGGGACGCCGGTCCTTTCATCATGACGACGCTCGGCACGGCGTACACCGACAACTTCGACACGCTGGCAACGAGTGGTACGGCCAATGTCTGGACGGACGACGCCACGCTGCCCGGCTGGTTTTCGCAACAAACAGCAGGCACGGGACCAACGACCTATCGTGCGGATGCCGGAACGTCCAATGCCGGCGCCGTCTACAGTTACGGCACGGGCACGGCAACCGAGCGCGCCCTGGGCTCGGTTGGCTCCGGCGCACCTGGCAACTTCCTCCACGGTGTTCGCCTTGTGAACAACACCGGTTCCACCATCACATCCCTTCTCGTCAACTTCACTGGAGAGCAGTGGCGAGCTGGCGGTTGTACGCCGATTCCGTGCACCCCGGCCGCTCAGAAACTCGACTTCCAGTACCAGGTCGCGAACTCCGGCATCATCACCGACGCCAATACCCCTTCCACAGGCTGGACGGACTACGACACGCTGGACTTCGCGAGCCCGACGCCAGGCACGTCCACCGCAGCCGCTCTCGACGGCAACGCCGCAGCCAACAGGACGCTGCTGTCGTCGACACTGACTGTCACGGTCAATGCGGGCCAGGAAGTCTGGCTTCGATGGCTCGATACCAACGACGCCAGCAACGACCACGGACTGGCGATTGACGACTTCTCG
>JBEBGB010000848.1:0-2319 GCA_040081675.1 Vicinamibacterales bacterium | reverse complement strand
GTCTCGAGAACGCCGTGCTCACGACACGCGGCGAGTCTCCGGCGGGCGCGGGCATCGCAGGGTCGTCAGCACTGGCGATTGCGTTGTGCGGAGCACTGGCACGTTGGACGGGAGCCTCAGAGTCACCAGAAGATCTTCTGCAGGTGGCCATGAACGTCGAGTGTCAAACCATCCGCGTGCCCGCTGGCGTGCAGGATTATCGACCCGCACTCTACGGAGGCATTGCCGCTATCGAGCTTGGCGTGGACGGCATTCACCGCGTCGCGCTGCCAGTCGACGCGGCTCAACTCGAGCAGCGCATCGTACTTGCCTACACCGGAGAGCCCAGAAACTCTGGCACCAACAACTGGGCGATCACCAAGGCGCACATTGACGGCGACGCCCACATTTTCGAGTGCTTCGAACGCATCCGCGACACGGCAACGGCGCTACGCGAAGCACTCGTCAACGCCGATTGGGACGCGGTCGGCCGGCACATCGCCGATGAATGGGACAACCGTAAACGTCTGGCTCCCGGAGTGACGACGCCGGCCATCGAAGCGCTGATCGCACGCGCATCGAGTGCTGGCGCGACCGCAGCCAAGGTGTGCGGCGCGGGTGGCGGCGGGTGTCTCTTCTGTTACGGTCCGCCCGAGGCTCGACCTGCTATCGCCGACGCGCTGGCGAGTGGTGGAGCACGCGTGCTCGACTTCCACATTGAATCCGAGGGACTTCGCGTTGGATAACGCCGCCATCTCCAGCATCCTCGGCGAGATTGCCGACCTCCTCGAGATCAAGGGCGACAACCCCTTCAAGATTCGCGCATATCGCAACTCCGCCGACATCGTCTCCAATCACCCACACGACCTGTCGTCGCTCGATGCTGCAGGTCTGCGCGAGATTCCAGGTATCGGCAAGGATCTCGCCGCGCGCATCCGCGAGATCGTGGAGACCGGAGACGCGCAGTTCCACCGTGAACTCCTGGCGGAGTTTCCGCCGAGCGTGCTGGACCTTCTGCGTCTGCAGGGCGTGGGTCCCAAGACCGTCGCCACGCTCTACAAGGAGCTCGGCGTGCGCACGCTCGACGATCTCGAGCTTGCGGCCACCGACGGCCGCATCCGTGCTCTACGCGGCATGGGACCGAAGAAGGAGTCGCTGATCCTCAAGGCCATTGAAGAACGCAAGCAACACAGCGGTCGACATCTGCTGCCGCACACACACGACGTAGCCTCCGCGTTGGTCGACTATCTGGCGGCGGACGCGCCAACAGCCCGGATCGAGGCGGTGGGCAGCCTGCGCCGCGGCTCGGAGTCGTGCGGCGACATCGACATCCTGGTGTCTGGCGCCGACGCCGCCGTCATGGATCGATTCATCGAGTACGCACTGGTCGAGCGCGTGCTCGGTCATGGCGACACCAAGTCGAGCGTCCGCATCCGCGGCGGCTTCCAGGCCGACCTCCGCCTCGTCGAACCGGACAGCCGTGGCGCTGCCATGCAGTACTTCACGGGCTCGAAGGCTCACAACATCGCGCTTCGAGACCGGGCGCTGTCGCGCGGTCTGAAGCTCAATGAGTACGGTCTCTTCCAGGTCGAAGGCGATGTGCGGGTGGCAGGCACGACAGAGGAAGAGATATACGCAGCGCTCGGGCTCGACTGGGTTGCGCCGGAACTACGAGAGGACCGCGGCGAACTCGCAGCCGCGGAACGGCGGGACTTACCGCGACTGATCGAACAGAACGATCTACGCGGCGATCTGCACATGCACACCACCGAGAGCGATGGTCGTGCGTCCATCATCGAAATGGCCCAAGCGGCCAAGGCTGCCGGACTCGAGTACATCGCGATCACCGACCACAGCCAGTCGCTGACCATGGCGAATGGACTCGACGAACGACGAGTCGAGGCGCACGCCGCACGTATCCGGGCCGAGGACGGCAAACACGGTGTCCGGCTGCTCGCGGGTATCGAGTGCGACATCCTGCCAGATGGACGCCTCGATCTGGCCGACGACTGCCTCGCATCGCTGGACATCGTGATTGCATCGGTCCATTCGGCGTTCAATCAGGAACGGCAGCAGATGACCGAGCGGATCCTTCGCGCGTTGGAGAATCCCTACGTCGACGTTATCGGACATCCGACGGGACGACGTCTGTTGAAGCGCGCACCCTACGCCCTGGACATCGAAGCCATCATCGATGCCGCCGTGCGCTGTGGTGCCGCTCTCGAGATCAATAGCCAGATCGAACGCCTCGATCTGAATGACAGCCAGGCACGCCTGGCGCGCGACCGCGGCGTGCCGCTCATCATTTCGAGTGACGCGCACTCGCCGCAGGCACTGGCC
>JBEBGB010000847.1:0-2323 GCA_040081675.1 Vicinamibacterales bacterium | reverse complement strand
CCCGCCGCGTGATGAGGAGCCGCGCGAGGTGCCAAATCCGAAGCGCTCGATGATGCCAGCAATCCACTCGCCGTCGAAGTTCTCGCTCGTGATCACGACAATGCCACGATTGCGAAAGTAGTAGGTGGCTGGGAGGATACGGCCGTGCCAGAAGGCCATGATCGGCTGGTGACCGGAAGCGGCGATTCGCTCGAAGTGCTCGAACCCTTCCGTCCGCCAGCGCAGGGTTGTTCCGAGTGCGGCGATCAATCGATGACCGACGAGGGAAATGGCCGCGGCTTCGATCCGCTTGCGTCTGGATACGCGCCAATCCTGTGGAGGAGTCGTCACCTAGTGGCCGGTCCTTGTCAGAGGTGCAGTGGATTCCGCCGCGCGGCGCCCGGATCGCAAGGCGCGAAGAGCGAGCTTATTGGGCATAAGTGAGCGATGAGCAACGCAGCGAGGCGGGATGCCTCGCAAGGAAGGCGCTGTACATCTGGCGAGGACAGGTCACTGGGCGTTATCGCTTCTCGAGCCGGCCGTTGACGAATGTCATCAAGTCGACGAACTGCATGTTCGCCTCTGGCGCGCTCGACTGCGCGCCTTTGAGCATGATCGAACAGAAGGGACACGCAGTGACAACGGTGCCCGCGCCCGTCTCTCGCAGCTGCTTGAAACGCACGTCGGAGATGCGCGTGCCAGGCTCCTCGTCCTTGTCGGCGAACAGCAGCCCGCCGCCCGCACCGCAGCAGAAAGGGTTGTCGCGATTTCGCTCCGGCTCTTTCACGTCTGCGCCGAATCTGGAGAGCAGAGCGCGAGGTTCATCGACGGTGCCGGCATAGCGCCCGAGATAACACGGATCGTGATACGTCACCGACTCAGTGCCTGCGCCAGCCGCAGCCCGATCAGAACGCGTCAGCTCTTCGATGAAAACCGATGAGTGAACCACCTTCACCGTATAGCCGAACTTGCGGTAGTCCTCTCCAATCGTCTTCACGCAGTGAGGGCAGGAGGTGAGAATCGTCTTCGGCGACGCGGCTTTGAGGTCCTCGATGTTGGCAGTCGCGAGTTCCTGGTACATGTATTCGTTGCCAGTGCGCTTGGCTGCATCCCCCGTGCACTTCTCTTTCGACAGCACTCCGAAGGTCACCCCTTTCGCGCGCAGGATCTCGAACATCGAGCGGAGCGACTTCTGGAAATCGGCCTCGAACGCGCCTGCGCATCCGAGCCAGACCAGGACGTCGTGCTTCCGCGGGTCGAAGGTCTCGAGAGCGGCTGCATCGACGAACTTCTGCCGTTGGTCGTAGGACAGCCCCCAGATGTTCGACCGCCGCTCGAGATTGTTGTACACCGCGCCGAGATACTCCGGTGCATCGCCGTTCGACACCAGACCGCGACGAGCCCCGATGAGAATTGGCAGATGCTCGATGCCAACCGGACACTGGTTCTCGCAAGCGCCGCACGTGGTGCACTGCCATAACGCCTCGTCGGTGTAGAGGTCGACCAACTTCGTGTCCGGCGTCCTGGTGAGCAGCGCCTGCTGCGTCTGCAGAATGATGGCCTTCGGATTCAGCACCTTCCCCGCGGCCTGGGCCGGACAGTTCTCCTGACAGCGTCCACACTCTACGCACGTGAACGCGTCGAGCACGCTCTTGCTGCCCAGGTCCTTCACGGTCTCGAGCCCGACCTGCTCCTTCTCGAAATCAAGATTCGGCAGGTTGCCGAGTTCGTTCGACTTCAGGAACACCGTGACCGGCGACAGCAGGAGGTGCAGATGTTTGGATGCAGGAATGAGCGCGAGAAACGCGAGGATGACGACCGCGTGCACCCACCAGTTCACGCGACCTGCCAGCGACGCGGCGTCGAGTCGCCACGTGAGCAGGAAAGTCACCATGAGGGTCGCGATGAAGAGACCGATCACGATCGACTCTATCGACACATGCGTGCCAAGCGCCGACGGACGAATGAGGCCCCTGCGCACCAACAGCAAGACGATGCCGCTGAGGACTGCGACGGCAAACGGCGTCAGCACCGCTCGATACACGCCGAACGCCGCGGTGTCTGTCAGGTTGACGATGCCAAGGCCGGCCAGGAACTCGATCGCCGTATAGCCACCGAATGCGACGAATCCCCAGAAGACGAAGGCATGTGCCAGCCCCGCGATTGGCCGGTCCTTGATGGTCCTGCGCTGCCCGACCACGTCGGTGACAAAGCGCCAGGTTCGAGTTGGAACGTCGTCAGTGGAGAACGTGCTCGGTGCACCCGCGATGAGACGCACGCGCGTGGCGACCTGGAACGCAAACGCGGCCACCAACCCCAGCACCAGCAGCCACAGCAGCAGGGT
>JBEBGB010000846.1:0-2324 GCA_040081675.1 Vicinamibacterales bacterium | reverse complement strand
AGCGGTGGATTGAACTCCACCAGGTCGCGCGAGTACAGGACCGCGCCAGCGTCGAGGCGCCTCGCCACGGTCAGGAGCCACGCCACGTCACCCTCGGGCCAGATAAAGAACTGTGCGGCAAAACCGATCACACCGGTGAGAGCCACCGGCAGCACGGGTATCCCGTTCGATGGGGGAGGGACCTCGGCGGCGAGACGTCTGAGAGCCACGCGTTAGACGCGCTGCGGAGTGCGCGTGGGAAACCACGCCGGCCGACTCTTTGGATCGTGCAGCCAGCGGATCAAGGTGCGGGAAACGCCGGGCGTGCCCAGGCTCGCTGCGGTCGCCAGTGTCATCGCCAGCACCTTTCGCTGCAGCCGCCACTGCGAGTTCCAGCGGGCCACGATGTATCGGGCAAGCAGCGTCATCCGTCGATCGCCCGGGACGGGATGCGAGTCGGGCTCGAGCAGGAGCGAGAACAAGCGGTAACCCAGATAGTCTGGATTGCGCTCTCCAAGATCCGGGGCGACGGCGAATCCACTTCGCTCCGCGAAGTCGCGGGTCGTCCGGAATTCGTTGTCCGCATGTCCGATCTTCTTGCGAAACCCCTCACCGAGACCGCCTGGTGCGGCGCATACATCCGAATCGTTTCGGCCGTGCTTCCGATAGAAACCGAGTAGAGCGTCCAGGCGTTGCACTGTGCCTCGGAATGCCACGGCTCGCGTGAGGTACCCATCCGCGGCAAACGTGAACGGCTGCACAGGTATGGGTGTGACGCTGGCGAGTGCCGCTCGGGTAAACGCCAGTCCGGTCGTGACGGTGGTGACGAAGCTCCCGGTTGCCAGCAGCTCCGCTCGCACATCGCCTTGAGCGAGACCCGATGGTGGATCTGGATAGATGCCGAGATGGGTGCCGACGGCGTCGATGATCGTCAGCGGGTACTGGGCCATCGCAGTTCCCGGACGCCATTTGGCAAGCAGTGTCTCGACCGCGTGTGGCGCGAGCAGGTCGTCTGAGTCGAGAAAGATCACCACGTCGCCGGTCGCCAGGCGCAGCCCCTCGTTCATGGCCGAGGCCTGGCCTCCGTTCGTCGTCTTGAGTACGGCCTCGATGCGATCACCGAACGTCGCGATGATGCCTCGTGACCCATCCGTCGACGCATCGTCCACGACGATGACCTGTGCGGAACGGGTCTGTGTGAGAGCGCTCTCGATGGCGGCGCCGACGTACCGCTCGTAGTTGAAGTTGTTGACGATGATGCTGACCGAGCGAGGCGCAATGGCGGGTGCAAAGTGTGGCGGTGACGCCTCCGCAGGTGTCGGTGCCGCGCTGTCCGCACACGGTTGATCCTCGTGTGGCTTTGGAATGACAGTCAACATTGCTCTCGGAGTGGCCATGCGCCGGTCGCGCACTATTCATGCACGGGAGCTGCGATTACACCACGTTGTCGTTTGTCGTCGCAAGCACTGCGAAGACCACGTATCAGGTTCTTTCTGCAGAAGAATGCAGCAGCGTTCAGTGCACAGATGCGCAGCAGGTTGTGGCCACCGTGGACCCTACGCGCGCGGCACGTTCGTGGGTCCGAGACGAGCCTCACTGGTTCTCAGTTCTGCTTCACAAGCATCCCGTGATCGTGTGATGAGCTCTCGGATGGTCGCGGAACTTACGTTATCCTATTCATCAGCTTCTGTGGGACGCCGGTATTGCCTCATCACACCCTGCCGCGACGAGGCAGCGTTCGCGAAACGCACACTCGACAGTGTGGCCAGCCAGACGGTTGCTCCGGCCCTGTGGGTCGTTGTCGATGACGGGTCGAAGGACGAGACGCCCGCCATTGTCGAAGAGTACGCAGCCAGGCTTCCCTGCATCCGCTTGCTGCGCCGAGTGGACCGAGGCCACCGTAAGGTCGGTGCCGGGGTGATCGAGGCGTTCAACGAGGGCCTCGCATCGATCGATCTTCGCGACTTCGATTACATCTGCAAGTTCGACATGGATCTCGAGCTGCCACCTGGTTACTTCGAGGGACTGATGCGACGGATGGAGGCCGAGCCGCGGCTAGGCACCACATCCGGCAAGCCCTGGTTCGTTCATCCCGGTACGCGCGCGCTCGTGCCAGAGATCTGCGGCGACGAGATGTCGGTCGGCATGACCAAGTTCTATCGCACGACGTGCTTCACGGAGATCAATGGCTTCGTGTCGCAGGTCATGTGGGACGGCATCGACTGTCACCGTGCGCGAATGCTTGGCTGGTTCGCCGAGAGCGTCAACGACGAAACGTTGCGTTTCGTGCACTTGCGCCCACAGGGCGCGAGTCAGAAAGGTATCTGGACCGGCCGAACCCGCGC
>JBEBGB010000845.1:0-2326 GCA_040081675.1 Vicinamibacterales bacterium | reverse complement strand
TGCGCGTCGCGGCTCTGTTCGAGGGGATGCTGCCAGCGCACATGCCAGTCGTAGACCTGAAACCAGACATCGGAGCCAACCTCGATGAAGTCTGGCAGTTTGCCGTTCGACCGCATGTAGGTCTTTTGTGCCGCTCGAATTGCAGCGATTTCATTGAACTGGCGCTGCTCTCGCAGTTCCGCGCGGAGTTCGCCGATGGCCTCCGCCACGCGCTCGATCGCCCGGTCCGACGCCTGTCCTGACGACTGCGCGGCACTGGCAGGCACGACTGCGGAACCAAGAAGCGCCCCAAGCGTTCCGCCCGAGAGAAGGTCTCGACGTCTCATTTCCCGTCCTCCTGGCCCACTCTAACCTCGGCGGGACGGCTCGCACACCGCTATAATCGCCGGCATAGTGGCAACGGTAATCTACCCTTCGTCGCGGGCCCGATCCGAACGCGCAATCGCTGTGGCGCGCGTTGTCCTCGCCATTACTGCCTCGTTCACGTTCTGGCTCGAGCCAGCGCAAGCCGCTCCTGAGGCCGAGTTCATCTACGGCTTGTACTCGGCCTACGCCGTGTACGCGGTCGTGCTGCTGGTCTGGTCCCTCTGGGGTGAGATCGGCGGCCACTGGCCGATCGTGACCCACGCGGTCGATGTCGTCCTCTTCACGGCCTTCCAGTACCTGACGCTCGGTTCAACGAGCCCGTTCTTTGTCTTTTCGCTCTTCTCGGTGTTCTGCGGCGCGCTCAGGTGGGGCTGGCAAGGCACGCTCGCGACCGGCGCGGTGGTGATCTGCGCCTATGTCGGCATGGCCGGCGCGATCGGCGCCAGCGTCTCTGTGCCTGAGCTGCAACTCAAACGGTTCGTCACGCACCTGGCGTATTTGGTCGTGGCCACCGGCCTTCTCGTCCATCTGGGACGGTATGAGGCGCGACTGAGGCTCGAGATCGAGCGTCTCGCGCGGTGGCCGTCACCGCTGGCGAACGACCGCGAGGCCAGCATCGGCCGCATCCTCGAGTACGGGGCGACCTTGATGCAGGCGGGGTGTGCGCTGGTCATCTGGGAGAACAACGACGAACCGCAACTGCACGAGGCCCGCTGGACCCGCAGTTCGATAGCCGTGTCGAAACTGCCGCCGTCCAGGCTTCGAATCACGACGGACCCCGAATTGGTCAACTCGACGTTTCTCTGCACGGGATCTGCGCGAACCGCGCGCTCCATCCTGCTGGCTGATCATGCTGGACGACTGGTACGCCGAGAGGGGATGCCGCTGCCGACGCAGCTGCTCGAGCGTCTTGACGGCAGGGGCCTGGCCACGGCTGCGATTCGAACCGATCTCATCTCGGGACGTGTCTTCTTCTCCGACCTCGGCACGCCGGCGGCGGAAGCGCTGCCGCTGACCGAACTCGTCGCTCGCGAAATCGCCTCGTCGCTCGACCAGCTGCAGTCGGCCGAACAGCGCGAAGAGCTTGCCGCGCGCGAGGAGCGCGTTCGCGTCGCGCGCGATCTGCACGACGGCGTCCTGCAGGCACTCACGGGCGTACGGCTCGAGCTGCGCGCGTTGTCGAAGGCGATCCCGGTGTCGAAGGAATCGCTGGAACAGAAGCTCGTGTCGATCGAACGCGCTCTCGCGATGGAGCAACGCGAGCTGCGCTTCTTCATCGCCGGGCTCGAGCCGGGCTCTGCACCACGCCAGGCAGGAACGATCGGATTGGCGAAGCGGCTCGATTCGGTTCGCGAGCGCTTGTCTCTCGAGTGGCAGACGCCCGTCACGGTGCGACTCTCTCCGCAGATCGTGACAATTCCCGAGTCGCTCGAGGAAGCCGTCCCGCTGATGGTGCACGAAGCCGCGGTCAACGCGCTCAAGCACGCGCAACCGTCGCGTGTGTCGGTCGATGTGGACTACGTCGATGGACACCTTCGTATCTCCGTCACTGATGACGGACAGGGGTTCCCGTTCAAGGGCACCTACAGCCACGAGACCCTCGCCGCCGCGCACGTCGCACCCCGGAGTCTGTTCGACCGGGTGTCGGCGCTTGGTGGTCAGATTTCGATCGAGTCGTCGGACCGCGGCTCTCGCGTCGAGATGGTGGTTTCTCTTTGATTCTGGACACCAGGACTTCGACCGTGCCCATTCGCATCGCTATCGCCGACGATCACGCAATCGTGCTTCACGGACTGAAGCGTCTCCTGGACGGTGAATCTGAATTCGAGGTTGTGCAGTGTTGCACGACCGGCCGGGAAGCCATCCTGATTGCGCGCAGCGGAGCGGTGGATGTGCTGCTGCTGGACGTGAAGATGCCTGGCATGAGCGGCATCGATGTGCTGAGGGTCCTCGCCGCCTC
>JBEBGB010000181.1:0-9048 GCA_040081675.1 Vicinamibacterales bacterium | reverse complement strand
TCGGATTTCTGAGCCATAGCTACTTTGCCTGCTTCTGCCGCAGCACGGTCTTGATGCGAGCCAGATCCCGCCGCACCGTGCGAATCGTGTCGGGCCTCTCGAGCTGCCCCATCGACTTCTGAATCCGCATGCGGAACAACTGGTCGGTGAGATCCCGCTCCTTCGCGCCGAGTTCATCGGACCCGAGGTCGCGCAGTTCCGCTGCCTTCATTGCGCCTTCTCCTGCGCGAACCGCGTCGCGAACTTCGTGAGGATGGGCAGCTTCGCCGCGGCGAGCTTCATCGCCTGGCGCGCATCCGTCTCACTCACGCCTTCCATCTCGAACAGCACCCGACCCGGGCGGACCACACACACCCATTCTTCCGGTGCGCCTTTGCCCTTACCCATGCGGGTTTCCTGCGGCTTCTTGGTAATGGGCTTGTCCGGGAACACACGCACCCAAATCTTGCCGCCGCGCTTGATGAAGCGGGTCATGGCGACACGCGCCGCTTCGATCTGCCGCGCCGTCATCCAGCAGGGCTCGAGCGCCTTGAGTCCGTATTCCCCAAAGGACACGTCGGACCCGCGCCAGGCCTTCCCGGCCATTCGACCGCGCTGTTGCTTGCGGTACTTGACTTTCTTCGGCATCAACATCGTCGTAATTCCTGCAATTGGTGAATTCGCGAATTGGGACTTGGTGAATCAACTCACCAGATCGCCAACTCGCCAGCTCACAAACTTCACCCGCGGGGCGCCGGGCGGCGAGGCCCGCGTTCCCGGTATTCCTCTTCACGCCCGCGCTGTGGCACGAGCCGTTCGCCCTTGTACAACCACACCTTGATGCCAATCTGGCCGTAGGTGGTGTTGGCTTCGGCAAAGCCGTAGTCGATGTCCGCGCGCAGCGTCTGCAGCGGCAGTTGACCGTGCAGATACCACTCGGAACGGGCGATTTCCGCGCCGTTCAAACGACCCGACACGCGCACCTTGATGCCGCGCGCGCCGAACCGCAGCGCCGACTCCACCGCCTTGCGCATCGCCCGGCGGAATGCCACGCGCTTCTCGAGCTGCATGGCCACCGATTCGGAAATCAACTGCGCGTCGAGTTCGGGCTTCTGGATCTCCTGGATGTTGATGAAGACCTCCCGGCTCGTGCGCTTCTGGATTTCCTGTTTCAGCTTGTCGACTTCCGTGCCCTTGCGCCCAATGATGATGCCGGGACGCGAGGTGTAGATGTCGATCTTCAGCTTGTTGGCAGCGCGCTCGGTCTCGATCTTCGAGACACCTGCATGCGCGAACCGCTTCTTCAGCGTGGCCCGCAAAGACAGGTCTTCGTGCAGCAACTTCGCGTAGTCGCGGTCCGAATACCACCGCGAACGCCACGTCTTGTTGAAGCCGAGACGGAATCCAAACGGGTGAACCTTCTGGCCCACGGTTACTCCTTATCCTTCTTCATCGTTCGAGCGCGCCTGGCCGGCGCCTTGGTCGCGGAACCAACCGGCACAACTTTCTCCGGTCGCTCGGCCACCTGCACCGTGAGATGCGCGGTGCGCTTGACCACGCGATACGCACGGCCCATCGGCGCCGGTCGCACCCGCTTCTGCGAGGGACCCTGATTCGCGAAGCAGCCCGACACAAAGAGTCGGTCCACGTCTCCGCCAAACCCGTCCTTCTGCTGCGCGTTGGCAATCGCCGAGCGCAACACCTTCGCCACATCCGCGGCGATCTTCTTGCGCGTGAACTTCAGCGTGGCAAGCGCGCCATTGACGTCCTTGCCTCGAATGAGCTCGAGGACCAGCCCGGCTTTCTGAGCCGAGGTCCGGACGTAGCGCGCTGTCGCTTTCGCTTCGACCATGACTCGCTCCTACTTCGCCGCCGGCGCAGCCGCCGCGGTCTTCTCGGAAACCTTCGTCGTGTGCCCCTTGAACGTGCGGGTCGGGGCGAACTCACCCAGCTTGTGACCCACCATGTTCTCGGTCACGTATACCGGAATGAACTTTCTCCCGTTGTGCACGGCCAGCGTGTGGCCGACGAACTCGGGAATCACGGTCGAACGGCGCGACCAGGTCTTGATGACCTTTTTTTCGGACCCGCGATTCATCACCTCGATCTTCTCGAGGAGCGATGTATCGACAAACGGTCCCTTCTTCAGTGATCTGCTCATATCGCTTCGCTCTGGCTCTTGGCTCTAGGCGCTGGGCTCGGCCGTGTCGCGGCCAAGACCCCAAGCCAATCGCCCGTTACTTCTGTCTCCGCTGCACGATGAACTTGTCGCTGTTCTTGCGGTTCCGGGTCTTGTATCCCTTGGTCGGCTGGCCCCACGGCGACACCGGATGGCGTCCGCCCGAGGTCTTGCCTTCACCACCGCCCAGCGGATGGTCGACCGGATTCATCGCGACGCCGCGCACGTGCGGACGCTTGCCGAGCCACCGGCTGCGACCCGCCTTGCCGATCGACACGTTCTCGTGATCCAGGTTGCCGACCTGCCCTATCGTCGCCAGACAGTCGATGAAGATCTTGCGGACCTCGCTCGACGGCAGCTTCACGGAGGCGTAGTCGCCGTCCTTCGCCACGAGCTGCACCGACGAACCGGCACTGCGCGCAATCTGGCCACCCTTGCCCGGCTTCAGCTCCACGTTGTGGATGAGCGTGCCGAGCGGGATGTTCTTGAGCGGCAGCGCATTGCCCGGCAGGATATCGACCGTCGGTCCGGACACGATGGTGTCGCCGACCTTCAGCCCGATGGGATGCAGAATGTAGCGCTTCTCGCCGTCCGCGTACGACAGCAACGCGATGCGCGCCGAACGGTTCGGGTCGTACTCGATCGTCGACACCTTCGCCGGAATGCCGTGCTTGTCCCGCTTGAAGTCGATGATGCGGTACATCCGCTTGTGGCCGCCGCCGCGCCACCAGATGGTCTGTTCGCCACGGTTGTTGCGGCCGCCGGAACGATGCAGCTTCTCGACGAGCGGCTTGTACGGCTCGGAGGTCGTGATCTCGTCGAAGGTCTGAACGGTTTGGAACCGCTGACCGGGCGACGTCGGGTTGTACTTGCGAATGGGCATGAATCTGAATCCTGGAAATTAGCGAGTTGGCGAGATGGCGAGCTGGTGACTCGAACTCACCACTCACCAACTCACAAAATCACGAATTCACCAATTGCTAGGCTCCCTCAAGAAATTCAGGCAACTTCTGGCCTTCGCGCAGCGTCACGTAGGCCTTCTTCCAATCCGGCCGCTGGCCGGCGTAGCGACCCTGCCGCTTGATCTTTCCGTGCACGATGCTGGTCCGGATGCCGGCGACCTTGGCGTTCAGCAACTTCTCGACCGCCGTACGAACCTGAATCTTGTTGGCGTCGCGCGCCACCTCGAACACGATCGTTCGGCCGTCTTCGCGCTGAATCGACGTCTTCTCGGTGATGAGCGGACGACGGATGATGTCGGTGAGCTTCATGCGAGCGTCTCCTGCAGCTTCTCGAGCGCGCCCCGCGTGGTGATGACCCGGCCCGCGTTCATGATGTCTCGCGCCGTGACGCGTGAACTCGGCACCGCGTTGATACCGGGCAGGTTGCGCACCGAGCGCGCGAAGTTGTCGTCGAGCACGACGTCGATGATCACTGCCTTGCGGGTGACACCAAGGCGCTTCAGCGTCTCGGCCGCCGTCCTGGTCTTCACCTCGGCCTGCGTCAGTGAGTCCACGACCGTCACGCCACCGTCCTTCAGACGCGAGGCGAGCGCGGCACGGAGAGCGCCGAGTTCGACCTTCTTCGGCAACTTGAAGTCGTAGCTGCGAGGCACGGGTCCGAACACGGTGCCGCCCTTGCGCCACAACGGGTTGCGCGCTTCGCCAACCTGAGCGCGGCCGGTGCCTTTCTGGCGCCACGGCTTCTTGCCGGTGCCGCTGACGAGACCGCGCGTCTTCGTCATGTGCGTGCCCTGGCGTGCCGCCGCGTTCTCGTGAACCACCGACTCCCAGATGAGGCCGGCGTTGATGCGGCCGCCAAACACCTCGTCGCGAAGCTCCACGCTTCCGACTCGCTCGTTGTTGCTGTTCACAATGTCAAGCTGCATATCGATTACCAATCGGAGACTTGGAGGGTTGGAGACTTGGTGAGTCGGAATTCGCAGTCGCCAATTCGCCAATTCCCAAGTTCGCCAATTTGCTACTTCTTTCCCTTTTTGGGCTTCTCGACCTGCGCGACCTTGATGCGCTTGGCCTTGATCGCCTTGCGCACGATCACATACGCGGTCGGTCCGCCGGGAATGCCGCCTTCGACGATGATCAGGTGGTTGTCGGCGTCGACCTTCAACACCTTCAGGTTGTGCACCGTCGTCCTGGCGCCGCCCATGCGGCCGCCCATGCGCATGCCCTTGACGACACGCGACGGGTACGACGAGGCGCCAATCGAGCCGGGCGCCCGGTGAAACATCGAGCCGTGGGTCGCAGCACCACCACCGAAGTGGTGACGCCTGACCACACCCTGGAAGCCCTTGCCGCGGCCCGTGCCGACGATGTCGACGCGCTCGCCGATGGCGAAAATAGAGGCCAGCACCTGCTCGCCGAGCTTCGGCGCTTCACCGCCTGCGGGTTGCTTCACCTCGCGGCGCACGCGGGTGGGCGGCACGCCAGCCTTCTTGTAGTGGCCCGCGAGTGGCTTGCCGACTTTCGCCGGCGTGTCCTCGACCAGCCCCAGCTGAATCGCTTCGTACCCGTCGGTCTGCGCGTTCTTCGCCTGCACGACCACGCACGGGCCAGCCTTGATGACCGTCGCGGGATGGACAGTGCCATCCGCGTCGAAAATCTGGGTCATCCCGACTTTTCTGCCGATGATTCCGTTAACCATTTCAGATACCTGTCAGGCTCTGGCTCTGGGCTCTGGGCTCTAGGCCCGGTCGGCCACAGGCCGAAAGCCTGGAGCCTGAAGCCCGAAGCCTTTACTTGTGTTCCTTGCCGAACGCCTTGATCTCGACGTCAACGCCGGCCGGCAGATCCAGCTTCATCAGCGCATCCACGGTCTGAGGCGTCGGCTCGAAGATGTCGATCAGCCGCTTGTGCGTGCGGATCTCGAACTGCTCACGCGACTTCTTGTCGACGTGCGGCGAGCGCAGCACCGTCCACTTGTTCTTCGCCGTCGGCAGCGGAATGGGTCCCGCCAGCCGGGCGCCCGTGCGCTTTGCCGTGTCCACGATCTCGGTCGTCGACTGGTCGAGCACCCGATAGTCGTAGGCCTTGAGGCGGATCCGAATCTTCTCGCTGAACGATGCTGTTGCCATATCTCTGAACTCTCACTGGCGCTCGGCTATGAAGCCTTACGTCGTTACTTCCCTTGCATGCGAGCGACGACTTCCTCGCTCACGTTCGACGGCGCCTGCTCGTAGCGATCGAAATGCATCGAGTAGCTGGCGCGGCCCTGCGTGCGCGACCGCAGGTCGGTCGAGTACCCAAACATCTCCGACAGCGGCACACGCGCTTGAATGATCTGCGTGCCGCCACGATCTTCCTGCGACTGAATCTGGCCGCGACGGCTCGACAGGTTGCCCATGACGTCGCCCATGTGTTCCTTGGGCACCGTCACTTCGACGCGCATGATGGGCTCGAGCAGTACCGGACGCGCCTTCTTGGCCGCATCCTGGAACGCCATCGATCCGGCAATCTTGAACGCCATTTCCGACGAGTCGACGTCGTGGTACGAGCCGTCGTACAGCTCGATGCGGACGTCGTCAATCGGATAACCGGCGAGAATGCCCCGCGTCAGGGCTTCCTTGATCCCTTCGTCGATCGGCTTGATGAATTCCTTCGGAATCGATCCGCCAGTCGTCTCGTTTTCGAAGATGTAGCCGGAGCCAGGCTCGCCTGGGAACAGATGAATCTTGCAGTGACCATACTGACCGCGGCCACCCGTCTGCTTGGCGTATTTCATCTCGCCATCGGCCGGACGGGTGAGCGTTTCCTTGTAGGCGACCTGCGGCTTGCCGACGCTCGCTTCGACGCTGAACTCGCGCTTCAGACGGTCGACGATGATCTCGAGGTGTAACTCGCCCATGCCGGCGATGATGACCTGCCCAGTCTGCACGTCCGTCTGCACATGGAAGGTTGGATCCTCTGCCCTGAGCTTCTGCAGGCCCACGCCGAGCTTTTCCTGGTCACTCTTCGTCTTTGGCTCAATCGCCAGCGAGATCACCGGCTTCGGGAAGTCCATCGCTTCGAGCACGATGGGCTGCTTCTCGTCGCACAAGGTGTCGCCCGTGCCGACGCTCTTGAGACCGACCGCCGCGGCGATATCTCCCGCGTACACTTCCTTGATTTCCTCACGCTTGTTGGCGTGCATCTTCAAGATTCGACCGATACGCTCGGAGCGCTGCTTGGAGGAGTTGTAGACCGACGACCCGGCAGTCAGCACACCGGAATAGACGCGGAAGAACGCGAGCTGGCCGACGAACGGGTCGGTCATGATCTTGAACGCCAGCGCCGAGAACGGCTGGTCGTCGGCGGCGAGGCGGTCGATGGTCGTACCCGCCTCCTTCGCGTTGGGGTCGATGCCCGACACCGACGGCACATCGAGCGGCGATGGCAGGAACTCGACCACCGCGTCGAGCATCGGCTGCACGCCCTTGTTCTTGAACGCCGAGCCACAGATGACCGGGACAAACGCCGCTTCGTTCTTGCTATGCACCGAGGTCAGCACGCGCTTGCGCAGCGCCGCCTTGATCTCGGCTTCGGTCGGCTCTTCACCGCGCAGGTACTTCTCGAGAATCTTGTCGTCCGCTTCGGACACCTTCTCGATGAGCTGCTCACGATAGTGCTTCGCCTCGTCCATCATGTCGGCTGGAATCTCGCCGACGATGTAGTCCGCGCCCATCGTCTCGTCCTTGTAGGTGATCGACTTCATCTGAATGAGGTCGACGACACCAAGGAAACGATCTTCTGAACCGATGGGGAGTTGGATGGCGACGGGGTTGGCCTGGAGCTTCGAGATGATCTGGTCGAAGGTGCGCTTGAAGTCCGCACCAATGCGGTCCATCTTGTTCACGAAACAGATGCGCGGGACACGGTACTTGTCCGCCTGACGCCACACTGTTTCCGACTGAGGTTCGACACCGGCGACCGAGTCGAACACAGCCACGGCGCCGTCGAGCACGCGCAGCGAGCGCTCCACTTCAGCGGTGAAGTCGACGTGACCCGGTGTGTCGATGATATTGACGCGGTGATCGCGCCAGAAGCAGGTCGTCGCGGCGGAGGTAATCGTGATGCCGCGCTCTTGCTCCTGCTCCATCCAGTCCATGACGGCCGTGCCTTCGTGCACTTCGCCGATTTTGTACGTGATGCCCGTGTAGAACAGGATCCGTTCCGTAGTCGTCGTCTTGCCGGCATCAATGTGCGCCATGATGCCGATGTTGCGTGTCTTCGCGAGTGAAGTCTGGCGGGCCATTACAAGTGGGCTCTGGGCTCTTGAGTTCTGGGCTTCAGGAAAACGAAACTACCAACGGTAATGGGCGAACGCCTTGTTGGCTTCGGCCATGCGGTGCGTGTCTTCACGTTTCTTGACGGCGCCCCCACGCAGGTTCGCCGCGTCCATCAACTCGTTCGCGAGCTTCTCTTGCATGGTCTTGCCGTCGCCGCGCGAGGTGGCGTAACCGACAATCCAGCGCAGGCTCAGCGAGAGGCGACGGTTCGGATTCACTTCCACCGGCACCTGGTAGTTCGAGCCACCGACACGGCGCGACTTCACTTCAAGACTCGGCTTGACGTTGTCGATCGCCTTCTTGAAGACCTTCAGCGGCTCGTCGCCAGTCTTCTCCTTGATGATGTCGAAGCTCTTGTAGAGAATCCGCTCGGCGGTGCTGCGCTTGCCGTCGCTCATCACACAGTTGATGAACTTGCTGACCAGCGGGCTGTCGTACAACGGGTCTGGAGCGGTATCACGCTTGGCAATTACGCGTCTACGCGGCATGACTTAAGCCTTCTTCGGGCGCTTCGCGCCGTATTTAGAACGTCCCTGCATACGACCCTGCACACCGACGGCATCCAGGGTGCCGCGCACAACGTGGTAGCGCACACCGGGAAGGTCCTTGACGCGGCCGCCGCGAATGAGCACCAGCGAGTGCTCCTGCAGGTTGTGGCCAACGCCGGGAATGTAGGTGGTCACTTCGATACCGTTGGTCAGACGAACACGCGCCACCTTGCGGAGCGCCGAGTTCGGCTTCTTCGGGGTCTGGGTGAACACGCGCACACAGACGCCACGCTTTTGCGGGCTGTTCTGAAGCGCCGGGCTCTTGGTCTTGCTGACGATCTTCTTGCGACCGGCGCGAACAAGCTGGCTGATTGTCGGCATAAAGCTATGTGCGTCCAAAATCCACAGACAACCGCGACGGCCGCGGACGCCGCTGCGGCAAATCGCGTGCGCCGGGGGTGCGTCCCCGGACGCGTTCAGGCCTAGAAGCCTCGCGGCTTGGCGCCTGAAACGAACTACCCTAAAGCTCGAAAATGTGTCGCGCGATGGGAGCGGATGGCCGTTGGCTCCTGACCTGTCGGGAACATCCCCGAAGGTGGGCCTGGCACCGTACTTCCGGCGGGTCGTCCTTTGGTCTTTCGCGGACAAACCCCGTAACGCGTCGAGAGGGTCAAGACCAGATAGGGTGTCCTGGCCTCAACAGAACCTGACGAATATAACACGGGCTTTTCCAGACGTGCAACGACGTACGACGCACAAGGCGAAAAAAAGTCGCGCATCGATGCCAGAAATCGCCCTCTTGGCCCCGAAACATGCATGCGGCTGAGGTGCCTGGTCGTATCACTAACTCTGCATTTATAGGCTCCTGGCCTTCTCGGCCTTCCCCGACGACCCTCCAGGTCCGCCCGTTCATCGCACGGGCACCTGCCGCCGGCGCACCGCTGCCGCGCGGCGGGAAACTGCTCCTGGCCGGCGTTCCCGTTCACGACGGCCGCGGCGGAACGTCCGCCCGGGCCGGATACGTACGCCTGCGGGCAGTGTCCAGAGCACGAATCGCCGCGCTCCACGGCGTGCCGCCAACAGGCGCCCTCACGGCGATCGATGGCGCTCCTGGGCTTGCC
>JBEBGB010000180.1:0-9049 GCA_040081675.1 Vicinamibacterales bacterium | reverse complement strand
CGGCCCCCCTTGACGTTGCGGCCCAACTCCTCTCGCCAGCGGCCTCCCAGCTGACCGGGCGGCGGCATGGTGTCTTCGAGGTGCTGGAAGCTTTCGATAACCATTCGACGCGCCGGAACTCGACCGACCGCGGAGGCGACGACCCGACCGCCGAACGGTGGCGCGCTGAAAACAGGTGGCTGGGTTGACTTACTAAGTAAGCCAGACTACCATGATGCCATGTCAACGCTGGTTGTTTCGTCCAAGGGACAGATCGTGCTGCCTGCCTCCACCCGGCGCCGGCTGGGTCTGGGTGCCGGCTCGAAGCTAGAAGTCCTGGAAGAAGGCGACACCGTACGGTTGCGCGTCGTCCGCTCGGTCCCGACGGCCGCCGTCAGCGAGCTTGTAGGCATGGTGAAGATGCCCTCGCGAGGTGTGCCTCGTCGGTTGGAAGACTTCGATCCCGCATCGCTCGCTACCCGGGAACGACGGCGGCGTAAGCCATGAAAGCAGTGGACACGAACGTCCTCGCGCGATTCTTCATCGAAGATCCCGACGATGCACAGGCCGCCAGACAGCGGCCGGCCGCGATCACCGCGCTGTCCGAGCGGGCGTTTGTGTCCGTCACCGTGTTGCTCGAGTTCGAATGGGTGATGCGGGGTTTCTACGGGATGGCCCGCAAGGATATCGCCAGGGTGGTACGGGCGCTCGCGAGCATCGAGCATGTGACCCTCGAAGACCGAGCCACGGTGATGACGGCGTTGGACGGGTTCGACGCCGGGCTCGATCTCGCGGATGCGTTGCATGTCTGCCGCAGCGGGCGCGCGACCGCGTTCGCCACCTTCGATCGTCGACTGGTCAAGCGCGCGGCAAGCTTGGCGCTCGGGCAGGCGGTTGAGCTCTTGCATTGATCGGGTAGAGCACTACGAAGCTCGAGTCGCCTCGCCGCAAGGACCATGTTTCCGACAAGGTCTTCAGATCGTACGACGGCGGACACGTCAAACCTCCAGACGCGTCCCGACCTGATTGGGGAAATCCTGGATTGGCTGGACAAGTACCTCGGACCGGTCAGCTTGCGCTCGCCGCAGCCAACAGCGGTCGCACCGTCCCAACCAGGTCGCCCATGAAGCCTGGCACATCCCTCGGACCGTGACAGGGGACTCTCGTTGGGTGCGCGCGTCCGAACACGATCGCACCGTGTCACACAGCGCGCGGGAACCGGTTATCCCACGCGGTCCGCAGGTAGAGCGACGCGAGGGTCGGCAGACATCGGATCACAAACGGGAACGACCGCCGTTACTCGCGGAACACGGCGCATTCACGTCGAGTAGTCGATCTGCAGCGACGCAACCCACCCCGCTGGGTCGGAAGGGTCGGGAAGGTCAGGAGGGTTTGGCAGGTCTGACGGCGCGACACCGAGAACGAACCGTCAGTGTGAGCGTTAGCTCCACGCCAAGCGCCTATCGCCCAAAGCCTGGAGCCTGTTGGAATCGGCCCAGCGTCAGCGCCCTGCCGGTGTCGGCCGCGGCGGTGCAATCGCCTGGAGATAGCGGCCGATCACACTCACTTCGTCGTCAGTCAGGGCGAAGGTCGGCATTCGGACCTCGAGACGGGGTCGACCCGCCTTCGGTTCACGAAGGAATCCTCGAAGCCAATCTAGCTGGCCGCGGTAGCCCTCGGCCGTCAAGGGCGGTGGAGCCAGCGAGGGAGCTGACACCAGCGCAGAGAAATCGCCGCCGATCCCGTCGACCGCGTGGCACGCCACACAGTTCCGTTCTTGCAGGAGCGCGCGGCCGGCGACCTTCGCGATATGCCACGGCATGCTCATCGCATGCGTGGATGGCAGGCGCCCGGCAACGGCTGTCAGCGCCAGCGCGAGACGAGAAGCCTCGTTGGGACCGAGACCCAGGTCCGGTCCGGCGAGAGCGCTCCGCTCGGTCGAGGCGCCGTTTCGGCGCTGGTGAATGCCACGCGCGTCAGCGTCGAGCCAGTTGGAACGAGGCGGAAGCTGGCGCTGCGCCCGCTGGCTTTCGAAGCCGCGAATTGCGTGGCAGCCAGAACACTGGAGCCGCTCGATGACGACTCGTCCCGCCAGCATCCGAAGTGGAATACCAGTGAGCTGATTGAGTTGCTGGACATCCAGCCTCGACTCGGCGGGTCGACCGACAGCTTCTTCGGCGTACTCGCGGTACACCGCTCGGTACCGCTCATCGCTTTCAAGGACCGAGGCGGCCGAGCGCGAGGCGACTGCGGAGCGAGCGGACGCCAGGTAGGTAGCGACATCGGCAGACTCGGCGACCGTCAACCGAAGGTTCGGCATCCGCGCGTCCGGGTTGTAACGCGACGGATCCCGGAGCCAATCGAAGAGCCAGCCGTACGTGGTCTTATCGCCGATGCCTTGCAGTGGTGGACCAAACGTCCGGCGCTGACTGGTGGCATCGCGCGACGCGTCACCAAGCACGTGGCAACCCGTGCAGCCCACCGATTCGATCAGGTGTCGGCCGCGTGCGCCGTCGCCGAGCGGCGGACTCGAGGTGGCCGGCGCGTACGGATCCGAGATCGCGAACAGGTACGCGGTGACCGCATCGATGGCGGCGGCGTCCATGTCTGAGGGGGCATCGCTGGTCCAGAAGCGAGGCATCCAGGTTGCCGGTTTGATCGCTCGCGGATTTGCGAGCCAGGCACGCACCCAGGCCGGCGAGAGCTTGCCGGCGATGCGCGTGAGATCGGGTCCCCGCTTTCGTGTGCGCTCGGGGCCAGGCAGCACGTGACACCCGTAGCAGCCGCCACGCTCGAGCGTTGTCCACGCATCGCTGAGCGCCACAGCACCGGGCTGATATCGTTCGCCCTCATGACACGTTCCACATGCCGCTTCAGTGCGTCCAACTGACAGCATCGCGCCGTTCCCGTTGGCGTCAGCCCATTCGCGCATGCTCGCCGGACTCACAGGCGGATCGACAGCGGCATCTGCCGCACGCGTGCGCGTGTCCTCGGCAGCGGCAAGCGGGCCGAGCGTCGTGTGCCTTGCTGCAGTGAAGCCTGTCGCGAGGCCGTCGCCCTGGTGACACGACACGCATTCCACGCGAGACGGCGGGTGCGGCGACTCTGCGCCCACGTACGACCCAAGCTTGGAGTGCGTCCGGAACGGAACTGGAAAATCCTCGAAGCCCATCGTGGCCACCGACAGGTGGCAGGCCGCGCAGCCGCTCGAGTTCGGCGCGTGGACGGCCATGAGGTCTGACACCGCAGGCGCTCCGGGAAGGGTCACGAGAGGTGTCGAGAGGACGGCGTTTCGCACCGCGGCCGCGTCTCCCCAGAGCCGTCGCGACGCGATGACGGCGGCTTGGTCGCGATCACTCGCTCGCGGCTCTTCGCCCTGGCGCGCGATCACGAGTTGACGCTGCAATTCCACGAAGTGACGACGAGTCCGTTCGATCTCGGTGCGCGGACCTGCAAGGACCCACAAGGCGACGAGCGATAGCAACAAACCCACAACCGGAACCAGGACGTCGCGGCGGAACACTATGGTCTCTCAGATCTCAGATTGAAGATCTCAGATTGAAGATTGGGGATTGAGGATTGAAATCTTCCATCTGAAATCTTCGATCTGAGATCTCGCGCACACGTCAGTGAAGCGTGAGCAGGTGATCCCGAATGGCTCGGACCTGGGCGGCTCCGTTTTTGTCCAACGGCGCGTAGAACGAGGTCGGGTAGTCAGGCCAGAACGTAGGCATGCGGGTGCCGGGCAGAATGGCAGACGGATTCTGCAACCACGACAGGATCCAGTCTGGCTGGAGTCGCTCATGCGACAGTCGCAAGTCCGGCGCGAGGTTCGACGTCGGCTGATCTTTCGGAATGGTCGCCAGCACGTGGCACTGCTGACACTTGAGCAGTTCGAACAGTTCCTTTCCAGCCGCTGCTGTGGCGCCCGCCGGCGCAGCAGGGCGGGGATTGGGCGTCGCCACGGCACGGAAGTAGGCACCGATCTGAACTGTCTCTCCGGTGCTCAATCCGAAGGTGGGCATGCGGACCGATAGCCAAGGCCTGATGGTCTTCGGCTCGCGAAGGAAGCCACGAAGCCAATCGGGCTGCACCCGGGATCCCTCCGGCGTCAGGAGCGGCGGCCCGAGAGACGGATCGGTGACCAGCTTGACGTAGTCGCCGCCCGCACCCTCCATGACGTGACACCCAACGCAGTTGCGCTGATGCATCACGGCGCGCCCGAGTCCGCGAGCGGACGTTGTCCCAGCGGTGCCTCGGGCTCGAGGAAGCGCGGTGGCGGCCAGTGCAAGCGACGATGCCTCCTCTGGCTGCAGCGTGAAATGCGGCGCGCGACGTAGGAGCGACTGGGCCCGTGCATCCACTTCGCGACCGCTGCCTGCGACGGACTGGTGCAATCGTTGTGAGATTTCTTCGTCACGAACCGGAGCGCCGAGACGCAACGGATATTGAATCGGTTGCTGATACTCGAAGCCGGCGATCGCGTGGCATCGATAGCAGCCGAGAGCCGCGATGACGCGCCGGCCCGTCTCGACGCGCAACGGCTCGCCCGAGAGCGCGTCGGGGTCGTCGCCCAACCGGCTCGTGATCTCGCTCGCCGTCTGGCTGTGCAACCGCGCAACTCTCCGGAAGGCATCGTCTGGAACAGCCACCGGTGCGCTGTCGTCGACGGGTGCGCCGTCGAGCGTCGTCAGATACGCCGCGACGTCCGCGGCCTCGCCGGCGCTCAGCCGAAGGCTCGGCATCTGGGTGGACGGGCTGAACTGAGTCGGGTCGATCACCCAGTCGTACAACCACGCATGTGACACCTTGCCTCGAAGTGCCTGCAGCGGAGGTCCGAAGGTGCGGCGCAATCCGACGGATGCGCGGCCCACGCCGGCCTCGGTTGTGTGGCATCCCAAGCAGCCAACAGATGTCACCAGCTGCTGGCCACGCGCCGGATCGCCTGCGGGAGGATTCCTCGCCGCCGGTGAGTACGGTTCGGAGTTGGCGAAGAGATACGCGACGATGGCCGCAACTTCAGGTTCACCGCGACCATCCGCGCCGAAATCGGACGGCTGCCAGAAGTCCGGCATCCACGTCGCGGGCTTCACGCTACGCGGCGCGCGCAACCACGTGCGGACCCAATCCGGCGACAGCTTCGCGCCGACGCGCCGAAGATCGGGTCCACGCTTTCGCGCCCGGTCGTAGCCGGGCCACGAGTGGCAGGCGTAGCAGCCGGCACGATCGTAGGTGACGTAGGCGGCGTTCAGTGCCGTGGCATTCGGGAGGAACCACTCACCAGGATGACAGGTGACACACGCCGCTTCGGTGCGCGTCACCGGCAACATGGCGTTCTCGCTCGTGGAGTCGGTCCAGACGCGCTTGGCGTTCGCGTTGTGACGCGCGGCGTCCATCGTGGAATGGCCCGCCCCCTGGAACGTCGTGGCCGTCTCAGTGCCCTCATGGCACTGTCGGCACGTCATCTTCGCCGCTGGATGCGGCGACTCACTACCAACATAGGCCGCAAGGTTCGGATGGGTCCTGAACGGCGAGGGGTACGCTTCGTAGCCTGGCGCGCGGACTGTCAAATGACAGGCGACGCAGCCGCTCGGGTCGATGGCGGGCGGCGATGCCGTCGTCGGCGCGCCGTTGGCCCCGACCTGTGGGGTGACGTTTGCCGGAGCGCCCGGAACAGCCGGCGCCTCGGCCGGGCGCCGAAAGGCGACCAGTGGTTCTGCCAGAACGGCAGCTCGCACGGTGGCTCGATTGCCCCACGCCAGGCCGGCCTCCACGGTACTCGCTTCGGCTTCGAGCGTCTCTCGCTGTGCACCAGTCGCCGCGCGCGCTTGCGCGCGCAAGCGCATGATGCGGCTGCGGTCGGTCGCACGAACGGCCTTGCCTTCGCGCGCAGCGGCGACTTGACGTTGCAGTTCGACGTAGTGGCGACGCGTCGCGTCGATCTCAGAGTCTGGGCGCGAGAAGATCCAGAGGATCAGGACGGACGCGAGAACGCCGACCAACAGCAGCAGTCGGCGTCGTGACCTGAATTGCGCGTCGTTGACGTCCATGCTGCCGGATGGCTCCGTCCCGGCCTAGACCTTGGGGAGCGTGACGCCGCGTTGTGCCTGGTACTTTCCCTGCTTGTCCTTGTAGGAGACGTCGCATGGCTCGTCGCCTTGGAAGAACAGCACCTGAGCGATGCCCTCGTTGGCGTAGATCTTCGCAGGCAGCGGCGTCGTATTCGAGATCTCGATCGTGACGTGCCCTTCCCACTCGGGCTCGAACGGCGTGACATTCACGATGATGCCGCAGCGCGCGTATGTCGACTTGCCCAGGCAGATCGTCAGGATGTCTCGCGGGATGCGGAAGTACTCGATCGTCCTCGCCAGCGCGAAGGAATTGGGCGGAATGATACAGACCTCGCCCTTGATGTCGACAAACGACTTGGGATCGAAGTTCTTCGGGTCGACCAACGTGTTGTAGATGTTGGTGAATACCTTGAACTCGTCGGCCACCCGAATGTCGTACCCATAGGACGACACGCCGTAAGAGACGACGCCCGCCCGTGCCTGACGCTCGACAAACGGCTCGATCATGCCGTGTTCGACCGCCATGCGTTTAATCCAGCGATCCGCTTTGATGCCCATGTGTCAGCGTCGAAACCAGGCCAGCACGAGTGTCACGACAATGCTCAAAACGATCGCCGTCGTGAGCGGAAAATAGAACGAGACGCTGCCTCTCCGAACCGCGATGTCTCCTGGCAGTCGGCCCAGTGGAACGCCAAGCATCATCACCAGCCCGATGGCGGCGATGACGAGCCCGACGATGACAAGCACCTTAGCCACGCGACTCCAAAAGCTCTACCACGGAGGCCACAGAGAAAGCCACGGAGGACACCGCACCCAAGACTAGATCCGTTTACTCCGTTCGTGTCCGTGTGCTCCGTGTTAGTGCATTTAGATCAAGTCCACGCCCGCGAAAAAGTACCCGATCTCGTACGCCGCCGTTTCAGGTGCGTCAGAGCCGTGGGTGGCATTGCGTTCGATCGATTCTGCGAATTCCTTGCGAAGCGTGCCAGCGTCGGCCTTTGCCGGATCGGTAGCACCCATGAGCGTCCGCCACTTCTTGATGGCGTCCTCGGCTTCGAGCACGAGCACGACGGCCGGTCCGGACGACATGAACGAGGTGAGGCTGGCGAAGAACGGCCGCGCGCGATGCACGTCGTAGAAACCTTCGGCCTGCGCCTGGCTCAGACTGACACGGCGCAGGGCGCGAACGGTGAACCCTTCGTCTTCGATGCGCTGGATGATCGCGCCGGCGAGCTTGCGCTGCACGGCGTCGGGCTTGATGATGGCGAGCGTACGTTGTGACATTGGAGAGGGATTATAGCAATTGGAGAGTTGGAGAGTTGGAGAGTTGGAGAGTTGGAGAGTTGGAGAGTTGGAGAGTTGGAGAGTTGGAGAACCGGGGAATGCGCCTTCCTGGCATGACGCGTGCTGCAGTTCGCCGCATGAATGTTGCCGATGCGCTGCGGGAGCGTACGTTTGAGTTCGCCGCGAGGACGGTCGCACTCTGTCAGGGGCTGCCGGAGGATTGGAGAACGCGCGAGGTGGGGCGTCAATTGCTTCGCTCGGCCACCGGCACGGCCGCGAACTACCGGGCGGCCTGTCGCGGACGATCGCGCCGGGAATTCATTGCAAAACTTGGTGTCGCGGTCGAGGAAGTCGACGAAACCGTGTTCTGGCTGGAGCTGATCGACCGTGCAAGACTGAGTGAGCAGGCGACGTTGAAACCGCTCCATGCAGAGGCTCAGGAACTGCGGGCAATCCTCGCGCGTTCCCATCGCACAGCTCGCCGGAACAATGCGCCTGAGTAACAGCTACTCAGTGATGCGGCGCTGTTCCCCACA
Organism: Vicinamibacterales bacterium; assembly: GCA_040081675.1. GTDB lineage: Bacteria > Acidobacteriota > Vicinamibacteria > Vicinamibacterales > CAVVIG01 > CAVVIG01. Next base: position 1,179 of record JBEBGB010000180.1, on the reverse strand, counting down.
CGCGCCGCACCAGCTGGAGAGTTCGTGAGTTGGCGAGTTGAGTTCAGGATCCTGTGCCCACCAAATCGCCAATCCCCAAATTCACCAACGGTTTGCGTCAACGAAGGCGTCAGCGGCCGAGGCGATCCCGCATGGCGCTACCCATATCAGCCGGGCTCTTCACAACCGACACACCCGCGGCTGTCAGGGCCGCCATCTTCTCGCCCGCGGTGCCCTTGCCGCCGGCGATGATCGCGCCAGCGTGGCCCATGCGGCGTCCGGGGGGCGCAGTCTGCCCAGCAATGAACGCCACGACTGGCTTCTTGAAGTTCACCTTGATCCAGGCGGCCGCTTCTTCTTCCGCGCTGCCGCCGATCTCACCGATCATGATCACGGCGTCAGTATCTGGATCGCCAGCAAAGAGCTGCAGCGCATCGATGTGGCTCGTGCCGATGAGCGGGTCACCGCCGATGCCGATGCATGTCGTCTGACCCATGCCGAGGCGTGAGAGCTGGTGAATGGCCTCGTAGGTCAACGTGCCGCTCTTCGAGACGATGCCGATGCGGCCTTCCTTGCAGATGTGTCCCGGGATGATGCCCGCTTTGCCCTTCCCCGCCGAGATGACGCCGGGACAATTCGGTCCGATCAGTCGCGTCCCTGGGTGCGCCTTGAGGAACGTCATGGCGCGCATCATGTCGAGCGTGGGAATGCCTTCGGTGATGCAGACGACCAGGGGAACGTTGGCGTCGGCGGCTTCCATGACGGCATCTGCCGCAAACGGCGGCGGAACGAAGATGACGGTGGCATTGGCACCAGTCTTCTCCACGGCTTCGCGGACCGTGTCGAACACGGGCCAGCCTTCGTGCGTCGTGCCGCCCTTGCCTGGCGTGACGCCTCCGACGACCGCGGTGCCGTACGCGGCGGCCGCTTTCGCATGAAAAGTGCCTTCGCGCCCGGTGAGTCCCTGCACGATGAGTCGCGTGTTCCTGTCGATCAGTACGGCCATTCTTGTCTCTCTTCGCCTTCGGCTAGTGACCTACAGGCTCCTGACCTTGCCCGAAGCCCAAAACCGGGAGCCTGAAGCCTTCTGGCTCAGGCTGCCAGTTGCACGACCTTCGTCGCAGCCTCGTCCATCGAGTCCGCCGTGGCGAAGTTCATGCCGCTCTCGCGAAGCAGCCGTTTCCCTTCCTCGACGTTGGT
>JBEBGB010000179.1:0-9051 GCA_040081675.1 Vicinamibacterales bacterium | reverse complement strand
ATTGGCCGTGTAGGCGTAGGGGACCGCGCCCTTGGCGCGCATCCAGTGGAGGGCGGCGCTCGTGTCGAGGCCGCCGGAGAATGCGATGCCGACCTTCTGCCCCGCGGGGACGCTCTGAAGAATATTGGCCATGATTGCGAAACCCTGATGATACGTGCTTCCGCTCCAAAGACCACCTTCGCAGTGTCGATGCGCGACGCGTCCGCCCATCAGTTGCGTGGGGGAGGGGTCTTTCGCTAGGATCGTCAGGTTCTCTACACCATGAGAGACGTCTCAATGGCCGCCAGCCTGACCGGCGCGCCCCGCATTCCTCGGTAGCTCAACGGCAGAGCATCCGGCTGTTAACCGGAGGGTTGCTGGTTCGAATCCAGCCCGAGGAGCCAATTTCCAGTTTTGCCCCCCGTCGCGAACACGTCGAACGGCTTAATGTAAGCGGGTGAAAGACTTCCGCGGTCGAACGTCGAGTTCGATACGACGGTTTTCACGAGCCGCGCCTGATCGTGGGGCGTGCGCGCAACATACGACGCGTAGGCGCTTTGCGCGAGTTCGAGAATCTGCAGGCCTGCGGTCTCGTAGGCCTCTCCTGCGGCCTCGTGGCGCGCCATCTCCGAGCGCACCCGCCGCAGTTCGTCCTGTAGCTCCGCCGACTTCGCGCTCCAGAGTTCCTCAGGCACCCGGTCGCTCAGCCGGTCTTCGTAGACCCGGTCAAGCTTTGAGCGCAGCAAGACCTGTTGCTGCTGGAGGCGGAGGAGGGAGGTGCGCGCGAACTTCTCGCGGTCGGCCTGGCTCTCGCGCAGCACGGTCGCCAGCTTGCCGGCGAGTTCGCGAGGGATGCGAACCTCCTTCAAAACGTCGCCAAACTGGCGCGCGAGCTCTTCCTCGCGAACGTAGGTGTTGCCGCAAGCGCCGCGATGGCCGGTGCAGTGGTAGTAGACGTACTGGCCCTTCTTCGTCTCGGCAGTGAAGGCGCACCCGCATCGTCCGCACGTGACGAGACCGGCGAAGGCGTGCCGGCGCTTCGTGTGGCGCGGACGGTTGGCGGCTGTGAAGACGTCCTGCACCCGGTCGAACAGGGCGCGCGAGATGATCGGTTCGTGCAGGCCCGCATGCAGCTGGCCGAGCCAGTAAAACTCACCGTAATAGATCGGGTTCTTGAGCAGCTGGTGAATCCTGGCCTTCACGAGCGGGCTGCCGCCGGTGCGATTGGTCAGGCCTGCCGTTGCTGCCATCTTCGTCAGCGCTTTCAGCGAATATTCGCCTGAGGCGTACCACTCGAACAACTTGGCGACGACGAGAGAGCGCGCGACATCGGGCTCGATCCTGTGCGTGATGAGGTTGTTCTGGTATCCGATGGGCGCGACTGTCGGCCAGTGACCCTGTCGCGCCTTCTCGATCATGCCCTTGCGGACTTCCTCACCAAGGTTGTCGATGTAGTTCTTCGCCATCAGCACCTTGATCCCGTGCATGAACTTTTCTGAAGAGCGCGAGTCTTCAGAGAGGACGACGTTCTCCTTGACGAAATGCACCTCGATGCCGAGCTCGTCGATCGTCACCCAGTCCTTGATATTGCGATAGAGCCGGTCGGTCTTCTCAACGAGAAGGATGCGGCAGGAAGAAGGATTGCTGCGCAGGAACGCGACCATGTCGCTGAAGGACTTACGGCCGGCACGCTTGGCGGTCTCGACGTCCTCGAACTCCTGAACGACGTGAATGTGTTCGCGGCCTGCGTACTCGGTCAGCAGTTGGCGCTGCGCTGAAATCGAAAATCCCTGTTCCTGTTCCTTGGAGGAGACGCGCACATACGCGACGGCGGTGCGTCCCGGTGCGGGTTTGGCGGTCGGCTGTTGGCGCGCGCGGCTCTTCATTGTTCTTCTTGGGCAGGGACGTCAGGGGTGCGCTCCGCCTCTTCCTCGGCCCATTCTTGCAGCACCGAGAGGTAGCGGGCAACCGGCGCGAGAAACGCACGCTCAACATCGTCAACGCGAGCGCGAGGATCGTCCTTGCGTGGCGCAAGGCTCGAGTTCGGGTCGGGGCGTGTTGCCCGGATCGGACGCTGCCGCATATATCCGAAGACCGCCTGTGCGCACAAAACCATGCGCTGCGAGTCGGTGGCAGGAAAATGCCTTTTTTCTGTACATGCGGAAGTCAGCTCGCTAGGGTGAGGGCCATAAGTGAGAGTGAGTCAAATGACCGGGGAAGACGGCGCGCCGAAAGCGCCACAGGGCAACAGAGGTGGAAGACCGAGGGGAGGATCCGGAGCGGGTGCGAAGCTGCGCGAGTTCTACTTCACGGCCGTGGCTGCGGGCATTCCGGAGTATGTCGAACAGGCGGAAGCTCGGGTCGAGGAGCTTGAAGAGATCGACGCCGGCCAACGAACGCCGAAAGAGCAAGCCCAGCTTCAGTGGTTGAAGGCCCTTCTTGAGACGCCTCTCGATGGCCCTCCCCAGGGGTAGCCGTGTCAGTTTGTTGGTTGGTCGTCTTCGTCGCTTTCGTCACTATCGTTTTCGAGTCGAAGCATAGGTGCATGCTCTTCGTCGGCCGCGTGCTCTTCGGCAGGCTTGGCCTGTTTTCCCAAATATGGCGAGCTGACGATGGGCGAATTTGTATACTGAACGCTCTTCAGCGCAGTTGTCGTCGGCGTGACTGGCTCGCTGCCAGTCGCGGCGTTCCCTTCTGATTCAGCAGCTCCTGAGAGGTCGTCCGGCTGGCCGCGCAGCTTTGCCAGAGCGGCCGCGGCGGCGCGTGGTGCTTCAGCCTCGCGCGCGGCTCTCAGTGCCCTGTCGTACTCCTGCAGCAAGTTCTTGGTGAGCTTCATTTCTGCTCCAAATCGTTGAAGATTCGATCCAACTTGTTCTTGGCCCTGTGTATACGCGAGCTCGCGGCGCGCTCAGAGCATCTCAGTTCGGCTGCGATGTCAGGAAGTGGGATCTCATCGATGAACCAGTCCCAAATCAGCTTGCGTTCTTTGGGAAGTAGCTTCTGCAGCGCGCGTGCCAGACGCTTCTGCCATTCCTTATGGAGGAGGGTCTCCTCGGGTGAAGGCGAGAAGCTCAGTGTTGCCGAAACGTCCTTTCCGAACACCTCCCTCTTGCGGAGCCGGTCGTGCTTCTTCGCGAGAGTGAAGGCGACATTACGCGCGACCGTCCAAAGTACCGCCTGAGCTGATCGAGCGTGCGCAAGTTGCCTGCTCAAGGTGACTGGATACTTTTGCACTCTCCCGAGGAACAAGGTGTAGACGTCGTGTCCGAACGTCGGCTCCGGTGAGCGTACGTGACTCTCGATGTCGGTGACGATCCAGCCATAGGTGAGCTCCGCAATCTTTGGACTCACGTCGTCCCAGGTGAGTTCTCTTCGCGCCAGTCGGCAGATCAGCGATGCGCACGTTCGGGCAATTACCTCTTTGTCGTGAAACATAGGCGCAGCCGTGCCCCCTCGTTATCGTAAGACTCAGCCCGTGCCCAAATATCACGCGTGAGGTCAGCGTCGCTTCGCGGTCTTCCAGACGGGAGGACTTCTCAGATGCCAAACGACCTACTTGCCGCCATCTCTCCTGCCTTGCCTTGGCCCGGAAACCTCACTGACACCATCCTGCCGTGGTTTCTGACGCTGACCGTGGCCCGTACGCTCTATTGCCGTCTGGGCCGCCTCGTTGGATTCTTCAGTCCCGGCCATTATCGCTACTTCACCTGGGCCTGGCTGCCGTGGCGTTGGCCGCTTCGCAGGATGTGGCTTCCCCTGGCGTTTTGGTTCGAGGAACTCAAGTTTGGGGACAAGGCAACCGCACGGTTGGCGGGGCATTTTGAGACTGCCGCGCATATCTACCAGCCGGGCCAGATCTACGTCGGGCGCTTCCGTCCCCTGAACATCGGCTGGCTCGGGTCGCAGCCCATCGGACTGAGCGGCGAGAGCGGGGGCCACCTTGCGATGTTCGGAAAGACTGGTGGCTCCAAGACCACGCAGGTGATCACGCTGCTTAGCCTGCACAGGGGAAACGCATACGTCATTGATCCGAAGGGACAGATGGCGAGGGTACTGGGGCCAGTGTTCCGGCGACGCGGCAAGAAGGTCTGCATCCTCGATCCCAGAGGTCAGGTGAAGGGACACCGCCGCCACCGCTGGTCGCCGTTTGAGGAACTCCACCGGGCCGCAGAGCGTGCCATCCTGGAAGGCCGCGATCCGGCGGCAGCCGTGATCGCCTTGGCGACGACGATGGTCGACGGCATTGTGGTGCGGCATCCGAAAGACAACCCGTTCTGGCCTGATTCCGCCAAGGACTTCCTGCTCGGCGTCGTGCTGTGGATGTATTCGGAGCTCCCGCGTTCGGAACAAACGCTCGCAAGGTTGTACGACCTTGTGACACGCGGGTTGCCGGAAGGAGTCAAAGACGCCGCCAAAGAAACGGGATTCTCTGTTTTCCTTTATGAACTTTCGAGGTGCCGCGCATTCGGCGGCGTTGTTGCCCAGAGCGCGTCGTCAGTTGCCGGGGGGGCGCGCGAAACGATCGCAAACGTGATGTCAACTGTGCGCGTGCAGTTGCAGTGGCTCAAGAATCCGGAACTGCGCGAGTGTTCGAGCGCATCAGATTTCTATCTTGATGAACTAAAGACAGGCGACATGGTGCTGTTCGTCTGCGCGAAGCTCGAGGATGTTCGCCAGACCTTCCCCGGCTGGTTCCGGTTGCTTACCGTGATGGCCCTTTCCACATTTGAAGACGTGCCCTCGACGCGCAGGGACAAGACCCTGTTCGTGCTCGATGAGTTCGCATCGCTCGGCAAACTCGAGCGGCTTGAAGTGGCCGCCAACTATGCGCGCTCAGCCGGTATTCGCCTGTTCACTATCCTGCAGGACCTCGGTCAGATAGCCGGGGGCCAGGGCGCCAGCCCGCTGTATGACAACTGGGAGACGTTCATCGGCAACACCGAATGCTGCTGGTGGCTGCAAACGGAACATCAGCAGACGCTCCAATACCTGGAGCGCAAACTGGGAAAACGAACTGTCAGGAAGCTCATTGACGGCCCCTCTAGGTGGCTGGTCTTTTCAAAGCGCATGCGCCGTCACGACATCAGGGACCGCGAGGTGATGACCGCGGACCAGATTCGCCGGTTCCTGGGGCGCGGCAACATGCTGGTCACACGCGGTCAGCGCGCCTTCAAGCTCAAACCCGATCCGTATTTCCAAGCGCTCGCGGTCTGGCAGTACGAACCCGACCCTGACTTTCGGGAAGCGTTCCTGCGCGCGGCACTGCGCAGAACAATCGCGTGGACAAGTCAGCGCGCGCAAAAAGCCTCGTAGCACGGTCTTTCCAGATAGCGCTGACCATTCTTGGCCCGGAGCCGCCGTTTGACGGCCGCCGACGTCTTCGAACGTGATGAGGGCCTGATGGTCAGCGCCGCTTCGCGACGGAGGAACACATGTTGAGGCGATTGGTGTACGGAGGGCTGCTCGTCTACACGGTTTACTACTTCGGTCTGGGCGCGCTGCCGTCGGTCAGCTCTTTCTGGAAAGGCTGGAATGACGACGAGGTCGGCGGCGCCTGCGAAGCTTTCATGCAGGGCGGAACGCTCGAACAGGAATATCTCGAGAACTGCGTTGATGAGATCGTCACTCTGAAGCGGTCGGACGGAACGACTGACAGATATCACGTCGCGGCGGACGTGCTGCTGGAAGCGACCATCGAACAACGGAAAGCGCGGCCGGGCAGCATGCCATCCACCAGGCAGCTTCGTGTCGCGCTGATGTCGCAATGGGGCGGTGCGTGCGAGTTCGCAGTCAACGAACAGCCTTCCTTGCCGCGCCTGGAAGACGTCGACCGCGACACACGTATCTACGCGTGCCTTGCAGAGATGCTCCGGTTGCAGCCCCGGGCGTGGGCGGCGCTCACCCACCTGCACTTTCGTTTGAAGGATCGCAGCTACTGGGTGCCCGAGTATTACCCGACGATCGACCAGCTCCGCCGGGCGATGGAAGAAGAGCACAAGGTGTTTGGTTTCGCGAAATCAACACTCTGGGCCGTGGCTACCGGGCTCTTTGCACTGATCGCGGTGGCCGTTGTCGCAGAGCAGGCAGCACCGACGGTTGCGAGGGTGTGGCGAAAATGGGCCGAGAAGCGCAAAGACCGAACTAGGTTCCGTTCGGAGGATCGCGGCGAGCCAAGAGGCGGGCCTGGCCCCGGGGAGCGCAGTCAAGGAAAACGGGAGACCGGTTCCAACGAGCGGCGTGAGTGGAAACGTGAGCCTGGCGCCGAGCGCCCGAGAGGCAGTGAAGCCGGGAACGGCAGCGAGCGCCGCAGCGAAGCAGGCCGCGGTTCGTCGGCGAATTCAACCGGTGAGCGTCCGCGGTCGTCACCGCCGTTCCAGTCGGTGTGCTGGCGCACAGCTGATCCCAGGTTCCGGCACTTGTTCGAAAAGCACTTCGATCCTGCGGTCGGCCTGTATGGGACGCCGGCCGTTCGGCTGCGCATGCACAACCACTTCATGCCCATTGTTGACGCGAAGCGCCTGCAGACCTACCAGCAACTCCACAGGGGAATTCTTGCTGCGTTCCATACCGACCCGCCTGTCCTCGGCGGCTTCTCATACGCAGAGCGGCTCGATATTGGTCAGTACGTCGGCATGGTGTTTCCCAAGGCAAAGGCTGCATAGACATGGCTCCACAAAGACTTTCGTCCGGCTCCGAATCCCCGCAACTGGGCAGTTGGCAGCGCTCTGCCAAACGCGCGCGGGAAATCCTCCACAAGAGCTTCAGCGAAACAGAGTGGCGTACGGTGACGTGGCCCGGTTGCCCTGCCTGTGGCCTGCCGGCTCAGCAAGCTGGTTGCGGAAGGCAGGCCTGGTGGATGCCACCCCTACCCAACATGATTGTCGGGAAGATGTTGCCGGCGTGGTTGCGGTGCCTCGGCGAATGGCGTCTGGACGTCGATACGGGGGTTATTCACTGCAAGCGTTGCGGGATGAGTGACCCTTTCGCGGACACGCAGTTCTTGTGTCCCGAGTGCGGTGCCATGTTTGAGGGCGGGGAAATGTGGGAAGGGATGTCCGCGGATGTGACCGGCACCGGCAGACGGCCCTGGATGCAATCACTCAAGAGTCGCAACGGGCAGGAAATTCTCGGCTGCATGGCCGGAGCGCGACGCCTTGCCAAGGTTGGGCGAAAACCACGCTGCGGCTGCAATGCCAGCCTTTACCGGATTGATGGCGCGCAGGACGTCTGCGCGAAGTGCCTGCAGCGTTGGCCCGTTTAGTCCACGTCGCCATTCGTCCATTCAGTGCCCCCCGTGGTCGATTGAAAACCCTCGATCCCCGTTCATTCTGTCCATAAACGCCTCTCTGTCGACATCCTGGCTGCCGCTTGCGCCGTGCCCCGCATCGGTTCCGCTTGATTGCGCATCGGCCGGTGCCGCCGCGCCCTGATAGGCCGCGTTTGCCTCGGCCTGCTGTGTCTCGATGGAACGAGCGAGGGGATCGAGCTCTCGCGGAGAAAAGTCGCGCGGTACCTCGTCTCGCTCCTCGGCCTGACGCGCATTCAGAACCGAACGCCGTTCCTCGAGACTGCGCTCGAGCGCGCCCTGCGCCTCTGCCTTGCGCTGTTCAATGCTCGCGAGCGTGAGCCGGTCATTCTCGAGGGCCGATGTGTCTCGCGAGACATGCTTTGCGTACCACTGCCTCGCGCCAGAACCCTGCGCCAGCCTTTGCTCGCGCTCGGCTATAGCCGCGCGCAATGCGCGTTCGTGGGCCCCGTATTGCGCGTCAAGCGTCACCCCCAGGCGGTCACGCTGGGCGGCGCTTTCCATGAAGAAGCGGCCCCACTGGTCGTGGTGGGCATCTTGCAACCGGTTGAGGAGCCCGGTGCGCACCGTGTCCTTCTCGTGCTTGATCCCGGCATTCCCGTCGCGCCGATGCTGGCGCGCATCAGACTGTTCGCGGCCGCTAACGTCCTCACGCGCGTGCTCGCGCGAGAACGAGGGTGGGCGCTGGCGCTGCCTCTCCTTCTTCTCTTTGTCGCGCGCATCGGGCCGCTGCGTTTGTGCTCGGGCTGCATCCTCCACACAAGTCCGGCGCGCATCATCGACAGTGGGCAAATCAATGCCGCGAAGTTTCGCTCGCACCTGCGCGGCGGTGACGCCGTCCATTTGCCGGCTGAGGCTGTGTTCCTTACCGTCGGGCCCGATCAGAACAATGCGCCGGCCCTTGGCGACTTTGAAGCCGATTTCCTCGAGCGAGGCAATCAACGCTTTGCCATTGTCTGCGCTCTTGTAGCGGCGCGCGACTTCGGCGCTGAGGTCGAGCTTCTTTTCCTTGTAGCGCGGAAACTTCTTCTCCTGGCCTCGCTGCGCGCGGTCGCGCCTCCGGTTGTTCTCGATGCGCTGCTCACACTTGATACCGTGCTCCCGCTCGTACGCTTCGGCCCAACGCGAGAGGCGCTCTTTGGAATAGCGCAGGCTGTTGCTGCGGCCATTGTCTGGATTGACGAGATTTACCAGCGCGTGAATGTGCGGGTGCGGTTCATCATTGTGGATGACAAAGATAGCCTGCAATTTGTCGAGCCCAAGCATCGACAAGGCGTCGTCCATTGTTTGCACCATGTGCGCGCGGTCTGGTGCTTGATCTGGGTGCCATGACAGGCTCATGTGAAATGCGGGCTTGGTGAGTTTTCGGCCACGGCGATCCACGCCGGCTTCGCGTTTAAGCCGGTCTGAATCCATGGCGGTGGACGCCATGACCCGCCAGCCAAGATCAGGGTCGTCTGTCGGCAGGTTGCGGGTCTCGGTGTGCGCGACCCGCTTTGCGGTGTCTGCATCCTTGTCGTGCAGGTAGTATTTCGCCGCGCCTTTGAAACTCTTGCCCTGACGTCCGACCCGCGGGATCATGGGCCTCTTCTCCTAGCGCCAGAAACTGCCGCCGAGCAGAGCTCGAAAGAGCTCGTCGAGGTCGCGGCAGGCATTTCGCAATTCTTCGGGTTCGTGCGCGCCCGTCATGTGCAAGTGCCTGGCAATCTGATTCAGATTGACACCGGCACGCGTGAGCTGCTGACGCAGCTCGAACAGGGCGCGGC
>JBEBGB010000844.1:0-2336 GCA_040081675.1 Vicinamibacterales bacterium | reverse complement strand
CGAGAGGTGGACCGACACGGTCGTCGTCCACTCGTCCGACGCACTGGTGCACACCGCGCACGACTACGCGTCGCGTTCATCGTCATCACGTTTGTGTTCGGTCGCTGACGCCGCACGAGGGAGCCGGGGCGCGCGGCGAAGCTCGGTGGTGGGCTCGGCTCGCTGGACGAGAACGAACCTAGTGTGTGAGTCCGTACATGATGTAGTTCACGCCGAGTTTGTAGGCCTCGTTCGTCTGGTCGAAGGGCCGCAGTCCGCGTCCAGACCACTCCCAGAACTGCGACACGTCCGTGTTGTAGTTCACGATCATCAGCAGACGCCGCTTGGGATCGTTGTCCTCGAACAGCCCGCGAAAGATCGGGGCACCGGCGTTGTACGCCTGCGGGAAGTTGCCGAGGGCGTTGATCTCGAAGAAGGAATGAAAGATCGGGTGCGAGGCGTCGAGATCGACGAAGTGCGCGGACGGCAACACCCGTCTCATGTTCTCCTCGAAGGGCACCCAGCCACCGCCGGGGCCGAAGTCGTTCTCCACCTTGAAGTCGTCGAAGATGGCAAATCCGCCTTTGAGCAGATAGGCGCGAAATGCCGTGACCTCGCTCTCGGTCATGGTCCACCAGCCGGCTTCGGTCAGGTAGACAATCGGATATTTCGTGATTTCAGGATCGTCCAGCGCATAGGCGTTGTACGCGTCGTTTCGCCCACCGAGGAAGGTCACCTCGTTCATGATGCGCATCAAGTTGTCTTCAGACATCGGATAGCCATGCGCCCACGACGGCAATCCTTGGTACCAGAAGCCGCCAGGCGCGGTCGTGTAACGGACACGCGCAAACGTGAAGCGGCCATCGTACGGCTCGTTCTGTACATTCACTTCGCGACCGACTTGACGCCCAAACCGCCGGCCGAACCCTCGCTGCGCCAGCGCGGAGCCTGCCGCCAGCACCAAGGCCAGCGCCACGGCGAGCACGATGCGGACGTGCGCGGTTCGAAACATGACTTCATTAAACCACCGCCGTGCAGTGCCGCATCGTTGTACGTGCATTGCAACAGCACAAAGGAACGCTCAGGTCAACCGGTAGGTATCGCAACATCGCCGGGGTGCGGCCGCCGGCGGTCCCCTTCCAACAGCTGATAGGACGGCTCGCGCGCGCCGGCCTGTCGTCGCCGGCCGAATCGAGCGGCGCCGCGCCAGCAAGACGGGCAAGGGTCTTGCGAATTAGTGCGCCAAATCACGCATTTAGCGCCTTGACTGGCTCTACAGTTGAGGCACAATCGTGCCGAGAGTAATGCTCAGCCCCCGCAGCCCGTTGAGAACTACACCAGACGACGAGGCGGCAGGTGCGCCACTTACCAGCTGGTACACCCAAGGTGTCACGGACGGATTTGGCGATCGGTTGCTGATGTTCGACAACGCGGCCACCGGCCCGGTGGAACTGCTCCGCGTGCGTCCCGACTTTGCAGCGGTCCCCGGGTTCGAAGCGGCGCTTCGTGCCAGGTTCGAGCAACTGTCGTCGTTCACCCATCCCAGCTTTGCTCAGGCACGCGTCGTCAATCATCTGGAGAACGGCGGCGGCTTGACGGTGGCGTCAACCCACGTCACGGGCACACGCCTTTCAGAATTGTTCGTCGCAACGCGGCCAACGCCAGGCATGCACCCGGCATCGGTCCGCGACGCGTTCGGTGATCTCGTGGCGGCGATTGCGGAGCTTCACCGTCGCGGCCGCACCGTGGCTCACGGCGCGCTGGGTGCCGAGCGAATCCTGCTGACATTCGACCGTCAGCTGGTTGTCACAGACTACGTCTTCGGCGAAGCGCTGCAACGGCTGAACCTCACCCAGGAACAGCTGTGGACCGAGTTCGGTCTCGTATCTGACAACGAGACGGGTGTGACACGACTCGATCAGCGCGGCGACCTCGCGCAACTCGGCCTCTTGATGTTGTCGCTGGTGCTGGGGCGTCGGATCAGCCCCGGCGAGTATCCGCAGAAGGTGCCGGCGCTGCTTCGCGACTTCTCGGCGGCGTCCGACAAGCGCGCCCCGGATGCGACAACACCGCTTCGATCGTGGCTCGAACAAGCCCTCGACCCCGCGGGGTTTCGTTCGGTCGACGAAGCCGAACGCGCGCTCTTGCTGCGACCCCGTCGTCCGCATTCGGTCAACTTGCAAGCCGCGCTGCCCAAGGGGCTGACCGCACCTCGAGTCGTCGCGCCGGCGCAAACCGCGGTGCCAACGCCCGCGGTACCAACGCCCGCAGTGCCAACGCCCCCGGTACCGGTGTCCGCGGTGCCGGTGTCCGCAGCGACCGCACCGCCAAAGTCGCCTGTGGAGTCGGTGTCAGTT
>JBEBGB010000843.1:0-2337 GCA_040081675.1 Vicinamibacterales bacterium | reverse complement strand
GAGCAACACGTCCGCGCCGGCGACGGTTCGTGCATGATCGTGGTTGCCACGGACGCCGCCATTGACGCGCGCGACCTCAGGCGCCTTGGTGCTCGCGCCGTGTTTGGCCTGGGCCGAACGGGTTCGTCCTATAGCAACGGGAGCGGCGACTTCGCGATCGCGTTCTCGACCTCACCCGAGATGCGTAGCACCTCGGGCGAGGCGCAAGCCAAATCCAGGCGAGTGCTGCCGCCCGACGCCATGTCGCCGCTGTTCGAGGCGGCACTGGAGGCCACTGAAGAAGCGGTCTACAACTCGCTGCTGCGAGCCACGAGTGTGCAGTCGAGCATGGGCCGTGCGGACGCGTTGCCCGTCGAGCGTCTCAGAGAGTTCTTGCCACGGTCACGATAGCGATTGACGCTGCGCTGCAAACGGGCGCTCACGAAACTGGACGTCTCTCAGAATCGACCGCGCTCGGCGTCGCAACGGCTCGCCGCTGTAGCGACTCAGAACGCGTATTCGAAGCCAAGCACCGGCGCCGGACGAGAACGCAGGCCACCGTTGGTGAACGGCATCAGCACGTGCGCCGAGATCAAGAGGCGGCCGGTCGGGTTCAGCTTCACGCCGACGGCACCGAGCGCAGTGCTGAGGCTGCCGGTTTCACTGGTAATCGTCGACAACTGCGTCGTCTCGACAGCGGCGGTGTCCGATTGCTTGAACTGGTGCGGCACCGAGATGGGGCTGAACCGGGTGGTGCTGGTCAGTGTGCGACCCACGAGGTCTGCCACCAGGGTCATCTTCGGTGACACCGCGTACTCCGCGCCTCCCACGTAGTTCAACTGGTTGCTGACGCCAGTGCCACCGCTTGCTGCAGTGAAGCCAACGTTGGCGTGCGGCGCCAGCCGTCCACTGCCTGAACCAATCAATGACACCTTCGCGAGGGTGGCGCCCGTACCGAGCATATTGTCCGCGTCACCAGTGGGCAGCGTCAGGTTCACGGCCACCGCCAGCCCGCTCGAGCCCTGCTGCATCACGTTGTACTTTGCCAGCACGACGATGTCGCCGACTCCGCTGGCGCTGCCCGTGGAGTTGAAGCGCTGGGTTTTCAGCCCGTTCGAGAACACGTGGGTCGTGGGTGACGACGCGTGCGTCGAGAAGTCGAGGATGGTGCCGTTGTACGTGAGATCCATCCCCACCTTCACGATTGGGATGGCCACACCGATATCGAGTTTTTGGGTGGCGCCGTAATTCACCGCAAACGACGTGGTGTCGTTCGAGACCTTCAGGTCGAGTGCCGCCTGGATGACGTCGCCCGATACATAGGAACCGTTTGCGAGAGGCTGATGGAGCAAGTCGAACTTGACGCTGCCGTCACTCAGGCTCAACCCGTCAATCGCCTTGTAGGAGGCATGCACGTAGTTCATGCCGAAGGAGGATTTCCCCTTGCCAAGCGTGACGGCGCGCTCGGCGAACGCCGGGCCGAACGTCTCGGTCGATCGGGAGAAGGTACCAAGCGCCGGATCGAACGCGTAGGTGAAGCCGCCAGATGAAGATCCCAGCGGGAACGTGGACACCTGCGAGCCGACCTGGCGGCCCATGGCGTCGGTGAGCGATGTGACATTCAACACGGTGGGATCGTTCTGGAAGATCGGGTCATGTGCCACGATGCCGACGCCCGCCTGCGTCTTGGCAAGGACGATACGTTGCACGAGCAGGTTGCTTAGCTGCTGCGTCAGAGTCGGCGACTGTGCCACCGCCGGCATGGGGCCGAGTACGACGCCGATGGCAAGAAGCTGACACACACGTTTGCCGCTCATCATGAAGCACTCCCTCGTTTGTCTCTTTATTGCAGAGGCGGACATAGTATGGAAACGTTCAATCCGCGTCAACCGAACTCGCGCGCCTTTGAACGCGATGTCGATGCGTGGAAGCGGAAAGAGGACTTGCGGCGTCTGATGCGCAGAACGTCGCGTCGACCGTGGTAGGGCCGAGTTGCCGCTCGGCGGTTGTCGCTCACCAGACTGGTCAGCGTCGGTCGACGATGAACCATTGGTTGCCGTTCTTCTGCAGCGTAAAGGTGGCCGGGGGCGACTGGTGCTGCCGGCCGCCAACGCCGTCCTTGCTCTCGAACGTCGCATCCCAGACACAGGTCACACGCGCGGTGTTCCCGGTGACATTCACGACGACGTTCTGCAACTGCAGACTGTAGGACTTCATCGACGAGAAACTGCGGCCGAGGGCCACGGAATTGGCGCTCGGCTGGAGCCGCTGCACCGCGCCCGCGTCGAGGCGCCCATACGCCGCCGCATAGGCCGCCATGACGGAACGGACAGCTTCTTGATCTGATGGACCGGCGGG
>JBEBGB010000178.1:0-9073 GCA_040081675.1 Vicinamibacterales bacterium | reverse complement strand
CCCTTATTCGATCCAGCCCCCGCCCACGACCACATCGCCGTCGTAGAAGACGACAGCCTGGCCTGGAGTGATGGCGATCTGAGGCTCGTCGAACACCAGCTCCGCTCGTGAACCGCGGTCCGTCTCGATCGGGCAGACCCACCCAGGCGCGGCCTGATGCCGATGGCGAATCTGGCCAGTGACCCGAAGCGGCGCACTGGGTCGCGGCACCACCCAGTTCACGTCCGACGCGGTGAGCGTCGTCCGCTCGAGCGCCGACTTGGGTCCGACGACAACCTGGTGATCGACAGGTCGGAGCGCCACCACGTACCTGGGCGCGCCGTCTGGCGACGAAGTCAGACCGAGGCCCTTTCGCTGACCGACCGTGAAGCGGTGAATGCCCTCGTGGCTGCCGACGCTGCGCCCTTCCTGATCGACGATGGTCCCGGAGGTGTTGACGCCGGGCGCGCGCTTGCTCACGAACGACGCGTAGTCATTGTCTGGAACGAAGCAGATCTCCTGGCTGTCTGGCTTCTCGGCGACGGGCAGGTCGAAGCGGCGCGCGTATTCACGCACGACATCCTTGGACACGTCGCCGACCGGAAACGCAGCGCGTGCGAGCTGGTCCTGCGTCAGGGAAAAGAGAAAGTACGACTGGTCCTTGCCGCGGTCCACGCCTCGCTTCAGAAGCGTGCGCCCCGTGACCTCGTCGTGCTCGACCCTGGCGTAGTGGCCCGTGGCGATGCGCTCCGCACCGAAGCCTGACGCGCGGTCGGCCAGGGTTGCGAACTTCAAGTCGCTGTTGCAGCGCGCGCAGGGGATGGGCGTTCTGCCAGCCGCGTACTCGCGGACGAAGTTCGACACCACCTGCTCGTCGAACTCGCGTTCGAAGTTCAGGATGTAGTGGGGGATGCCGATCGCGTGCGCCACTCGTCGGGCGTCGTGCAAATCGTCGATCGAGCAGCAACTGCCAAACGAGGTCTGCCCGGCGCTCTGATCGTACAGCTGCATCGACAGACCGATAACCTCGTGTCCCTGCTCGGCGAGCAGGGCAGCGGCCACCGATGAATCCACGCCGCCTGACATGGCGACAACAATCTTCATGCGTCTGCTGTGTCTCGAAATGTATGGCTCAACGCGAACGGGCGAGCGACGAACCTGACCGGGACAAATTGCGAAGCTTGTCGACCAGTCTCGGCAGCGTCGCGATGACGTAGTCCACTTCCGCGTCCGTCGAAAACAGCCCGAGGCTGAATCGCAGCGAGTTCTGCGTCCGGTGTGTGGGAAATCCCATGGCCTTCAGCACGTGCGACGGCTCGAGCGTACCCGACGAGCACGCCGACCCGGTCGACACCGCGATGCCTTCCAGGTCGAGCGCAATCAGCAGGCTTTCGGCTTCGATGCGTTCGAAGCTGACGTTGGTGGTGTTCGGCACGCGTGGCGAGCTGCCGCCATTCACGGCCGTACCGCCAACGCTTGCGAGGATGCCCGCCTCGAGCCGATCGCGAAGCGCTGTGAGACGAACCGCCTCGAGGTCCAGCTTGCCGGCTGCCAGGTGTGCGGCGACGCCCATGCCCGCAATCGCTGCGGTGTTCTCGGTGCCGGCGCGTCGATTGCGTTCGTGCTTGCCGCCGGTGAGGATTGGCTGCATCCTCGTGCCTCGCCGAATGTACAGTGCGCCCGCGCCCTTGGGTCCGTTGAACTTGTGCGCGGAGAGCGACAACAGGTCGACACCGAGCGTGCGGACGTCGATGGGAATCTTTCCCACGGCCTGCACGGCGTCGGTATGCATCAGCGCACCGTGCTCGTGCGCGATCTCTGCGATCTCGGCGACGGGCTGAATGGTGCCGATCTCGTTGTTCGCCAGCATCACGGACACGAGTGCCGTCTCGCTGGTCATGACTTCGCGCACCTGCGCGGGTGACACGACTCCCGATTGATCCACTGGAATCAGCGTCGTGCGCCATCCGCGCCGCGCAAGCGCCTTG
Organism: Vicinamibacterales bacterium; assembly: GCA_040081675.1. GTDB lineage: Bacteria > Acidobacteriota > Vicinamibacteria > Vicinamibacterales > CAVVIG01 > CAVVIG01. The sequence goes on along the minus strand of JBEBGB010000178.1, from coordinate 7,106 downwards.
AAGGTGTTGAGCACGGCTTCGTGTTCGATCGCGCTCGCGACGAGGTGGCGCCTGGCGGGGTCGATGGCCTCGGCCGCACCCCGAATGGCGAAGTTGTCGGACTCGGTTCCCCCTGCGGTGAAGACGATCTCCGACGGCTCAGCTCTAATGAGGCCGGCTACGCTCGAACGGGCCTGATCCAGGGCCGCCTTCGCTTGTTGGCCGAAATGATGCACACTCGACGCATTGCCAAACAGGTCGCGTGTCACGCCGACAATGGCGTCAACGACTTGGACGTCTGGCGGCGTTGTGGCGTTGTAGTCGAAATAGACACGCATAGTGAATTGTTCATTTTAGCACTCCGCTAAGTGTAGGCAGCAAAAGGACTAGACAACAGTTTTTTGCGGTGCCTATACTGGCGGCGGCCATCCTGTCCCGAGTTTTGAGGCAGACACCCTAGTGTCGGACGTTCGACATTTTGGGACCTGGCTTCCGGAGCGCGGCGCCCGGATCGCTAGGCGCGAAGAGCGAGCTTATTGGGCATAAGTGAGCGATGAGCAACGCCGCGAGGCGGGATGCCCCGCCCGGAAGACGTCCTAAAATATCGAACGTACGACACTAACGCCCCGTTGGCGGAGGTTTTGAAACATGTGGAAACGCGATGAAGCGGTTCGTCCTTCAAGCGGACAGCCGGCACCCCAGCCGTCTTCGACGGCAGCGGCAACACCAACCCGGCCCGACTCGAGCCAGAGACTGGAGAGGGATATCGTGAACATCGGTAAATCCGTCGTCATCAAGGGCGAACTGACTGGCAGCGAAGACTTGACCATCGAGGGCCAGGTCGAGGGCTCCATTCAGTTGCGTGAGCACGGGCTGACGATTGGACCGAACGGCAAGATCAAGGCTCAGGTGTTTGCGAAGTCCGTCGTGGTCCTTGGTGAGATCGTCGGCAACGTCACGGCGTCGGAGAAGGTCGACATTCGCGACAACGGGTCGGTCGACGGCGACATCATCTCGCCGCGCGTCGCCATCGCCGAAGGCGCGCACTTCCGCGGCACGGTGGACATGCAACGTAAGGGTGGCGCGCAACCAGCCGCCGCTCAGCCAGCAGCAGCCGCCGCCGGCGCCAAACCGGCCGCTCCTGAAGCCGGGAAGCCGACCCCTGCCACGGCTGGAGCCCGGTAGCACACACCGCAGCGGCTGGACCGAAGCGTCTCCTGCGGCGCGCGGGCGAAGGGGCACGGGCCCCGCGCCATCGCCTGCCGGGTCGAGGCGCTTCATGGTCCACCGCGGACGGCGGTGTGTTCTTCCTGCGTTCTGAGCGTTCTGTGGGGCTGCTGGACCGCCTTGCATCGCGTCGACCCGAACACGGCCCCGTAGAGAACACGGCCGCGCGAGTGGAGGACCTCGTCTTCTCCACCAAAGCCCTCCGAAAATTTCTCTCGATTCTCTCGACCAAAGACGGTCCCACGCTCCTGGATCTCGGACCCGTTGTTGGCCCCAACATCGCGTTTTTCGGTGAACAACTGGGATGCAAGGTGCTCGTCGAAGACGTCTCGCTCGAAATCGAGCGTCACACACGGACCGAGCAACTCGAAGCCTTGCCTGCGTTTCTCTCGAAGCAGTTTCCGCAGCCTGACGGATCGATCGACGGCATCCTGTGCTGGGACGTGATGGACCACCTCGATCGGCCGGGTGCGCAAGCCCTGGCCGAGCAGCTCATGCGTCTGCTCAAACCGGAAGGGGCGCTCCTGGCGTTCTTCGGCACCGCGCAGCCGCACGACGCACACTACACGCGGTACATCATCGTCGACGACACGAGCATGAAGTGCCGTCCGTACGGGGCGACGCGCGAGCGGCAGTCGGCGCTGGTGAATCGCGATATCATCCGCTTGTTCGAACGCCTTCGCGTGTCGGATTCGTTTCTGCTGCAGAACCACCTGCGGGAGATTCTCTTCCGCAAGCCCGCCTACGAAACCAGTTGATCGCAGTGCCGCGGCCGGTCATCGCGCTGTTGACCGATTTCGGACTTCGGGATCACTACGTCGCGGCGATGAAGGGCGTGATGCTCGGCATCTGCCCGGATGCAACGTTTCTCGACATCACTCACGAGATTGCTCCCCAAGACGTGCTCGAGGGCGCCCTCGAACTCGAAGCCGTCGCCCCGTATCTTCCGCCTGAGACCGTGGTTGTGGGCGTGGTCGATCCCGGCGTGGGCTCGCGTCGTCGCGGGGTCGCGATAGAGGCCAGGGGCCTGCGATTCGTCGGGCCTGACAACGGCTTGTTCACGCTGGCCGTGGGACCACAGACGCCGCAGATCGCCGTGGAGATCACGAACGGCGCCTTCACGCTCGACTCCATCAGCCGCACCTTCGAAGGTCGCGACAGGTTCGCTCCCGCTGCCGCACGGCTGGCGCGGGGCGCGAATATCGGCGAGTGTGGTCCGGTTGCGCCAGACCTCGTCCAGCTGACAATGCCACGGGCCGTTGTGACTCCAGAGCGGCTCGACGGTGTGGTGCTTCGACAGGATCGGTTTGGGAATCTGATCACCAATATTCGACGTGACGACCTGTCGGTCGTCGGCCTTTCGGTCACCGTCCGAGTGGCCGGGACCACGATCGCCTCGTTGTCGGCGACCTACGCTGATGTTCCCCAGGGGGCCCTCTGCGCGCTCATCGGCAGCACCGATCGCCTGGAGATTGCAGTCAATGGCGGCAGTGCCGCTCTGAGCCACGGTGTTGCGCGCGGAGCCGCTGTTCAAGTGCTGCGCCGTTCGGGTGCGTGATACGATCGCCCGTTTTCAAAATGATTGGCTTCGATCTGACCGACGAGCAGCAGCTGCTCGAGGGCGCTGTTCGCGAGTGGGGCGCTCGCGAGGTGGCTCCGCACATTGCAGCCGCCGATCGGGAGCACCGGTTCGACCGTGAGCGCGTTCTTGGTGGAATGGCGAAGCTGGGCCTGCTGGGAATCTGCGTGCCGCCCGAGTACGGCGGCGCGGGGATGGACTACATCTGTCTCGGACTGGCGAGCGAAGAACTCGAATACGTCGACACCTCGCTGCGCGTGATCATGTCCGTCCATACGGGCCTGAACTGTCTGACGTTGCTTGCGTGGGGCACCGAGGATCAAAAGCAGCGCTATCTCGTCCCGCAAGCACAGGGAACGAAGATCGCGGGCTACGGCTTGACCGAGCCGTCGGCCGGCAGCGACGCGCGCGCCATTCAAGCGACCGCGGTGAAGCAGGGAGACCGCTTCATCCTCAACGGCGAAAAGACCTGGATCTCGCTGGCCGATGTCGCCGACCACTTTCTCGTCATCGCGTGGACGGACCTCGCGAAGAAACAACAGCGCGACCCTTCAGGACTGAGCGCCTTCATCGTCGAGCGCAGCTTTCGAGGTTTCTCGAGCGGTCCGATGAAGGAAAAGTGGGGCATCCTCGCTGGCAATACCGGCTGGTTCACGATGGCGGACGTCGAGGTGCCCGACGCCAACCTGGTCGGCCGCCTCGGTGAAGGATTCAAGATCGCGATGTTCGCGCTCGACCAGGGCCGCTACACCGTGGCGGCTGGTGCGACCGGTCTGATTCGGGCGTGTCGCGACGCAAGCGTGGCCTACGCTGCCGAGCGGCGCACGTTCGGCGTCGAGATCGGACAGCACCAACTGGTGAAGGCGATGATCGCGCAGATGGAGTCGGACTATCAGGCGTCGCGGCTGCTGTGGCTGCGGTCTGGATGGATGAAGAACGAAGGCCGGCGGAACACTCGCGAGACCGGCCTTGCGAAATGGTTTGCGAGCGTCGCCTCCGAGCGTGCCGCGGGCGACGCGGTGCAGATTCATGGAGCCAACGGCTACTCGGACGAGTATCCGGTCGGACGGTTCTATCGAAATTGCAAAGGTGCGGTGATTTACGAAGGTACGCGCGAAATTCACACCCTGATGCAGGCAGATTACCTGCTCGGCTATCGCGTCGATCGTCCGACCCGGTGCGAGCTGCCTGCGGCGAGCCGATGATCATGGAACAAGACCTCTCCCTCGAATTCCTTCGCGTCGTAGAAGAAGCGGCCATCGCGTGTGCACAAACGATGGGCCAGGGCGATCGCCATCACTCCGACCATGTCGCTGTCGAAGCCATGCGTCGCGTCATGGACACCGTCCCGATCGACGGCCGTATCGTCATCGGCGAAGGCGAGCGCGACGAAGCGCCAATGCTCTACATCGGCGAGAAGGTGGGCATCCCGCATTCCACGAAGGGGGCGTCGACGTCCACCGTGTTCCCGCAGGTCGACATTGCGGTTGATCCGCTCGAGGGCACCAACCTGTGCGCCACCGGTGCCTCGAACGCCATTGCGGTGCTTGCCGCATCGAACCGCGACGGTCTGCTTCATGCGCCCGACCTGTACATGGAGAAGCTTGTCGTCGGTCCGAGTTCGAGGCACGCCGTCAGCCTCGATGCGCCCGTCCGCGAAAACCTCGCGGCCATCGCCAAGTGTCTGGATCGCCGCGTCGAGAATCTGGTCGTCGTGGTGCTCGATCGGCCTCGTCACGAGCAACTCATCGAGGACATTCGCTCGACCGGCGCGCGCATCCGCCTGATTGGCGACGGCGACCTCTCGGCCGGCGTCTCCGCCGCGGTGTTTGGTTCGGGCGTGCACGCGGTCATGGGCACGGGCGGCGCCCCGGAGGGTGTGTTGACCGCGGCCGCGATGCGGTGTCTGAACGGAGAGATCTTCGCCCGTCTGGTCATTCGCACGGCCGAGGACGAGACGCGGTGCCACGCGATGGGCATCACTGACCTGAAGAAGGTGTACACGTCGAAGGACCTCGCTCCAGGGTCGCGGCTGATCTTCGCGGCGACGGGCGTGACGGACGGCACGTTGATGAGGGGCGTCAGGTTCTTCGGCGACGGCGTCCGAACGAGCTCCATCATCATGCAGAACCATCCGCATTACATTCGGTTCATCGACAGCATCCACGTGGCCTCGACATCCAAGGACCCCAAGATTCGCTTTTGATCAGCGCTCGGCTGCGCATCATCGTCAGTGCGAACACGCCCGATCACGAGTTGATCGGGCGCGCCGCATCGTTGCTCGGCCTCGGAGCTATCGCGGCGGTGCCTACCGACACGTTGTACGGCCTGGCCGCCGATCCGTTTTCGGCGACAGCGGTGCAACGGATCTTTTCCATCAAGGATCGAGCGCAGGAACGCGCCCTCCCACTTGTGGCGTCAAACCTCCAACAAGTGGAATCTCGAATTGGTGTGCTCACGCCGCTTGCACGGCGGCTGGCCGAGCGCTACTGGCCAGGTCCGCTGACGCTCGTCGTGCCGGCGCCTGCGACCATTGCCGCTGAGGTGATTGGCACACACGCCACGGTGGGCGTCCGTGTCCCGGCGCACGCGGTGACACGCGCGTTGTGCGAAGCGTTCGGGTCGCCCCTCACCGCGACCAGCGCGAACATCAGCGGTCAGCCGCCAACCAACGATCCGGACGTCGTGTGGCAGACCATTGGAGACCGGATCGACGTGCTGGTGGACGCCGGTTGTACTCCAGGTGGTCCCCCGTCGACGATTGTCGATGTCACGGGAGCCGTGCCCGGACTGATTCGTGCAGGAGCCATTTCATGGGACAGCGTGCTGGCGGCGATACGAGCGTAGCGGGACCCGAGCGCGTCGCGCTCGTGGGGCTGGTGTCTGGACGCGCCGGGCGGCTTGACGCCGAGCAGTCGCTCGACGAGCTCGAGGGTTTGGCCGTCGCTGCGGGAGCACGCGTCGTCCTTCGGGTGCTTCAAGAACGTGCGAGGCCCCATGCGGCCACCTTCCTCGGGTCGGGCAAGATTCAGGAGCTCGCGGAGTCGTGCGCGGCAGAGGGAATCGACCTCATTGTTTTCGACAACGAGCTGACACCGTCGCAGTTGCGACAGATATCAGAGGTTGTCGACCGCAAGGTGCTGGATCGGACGCAGCTGATTCTCGATATCTTCGCTGCCCGTGCCCGCACGCGTGAAGGCAAGCTGCAGGTCGAACTGGCGCAGTTGAAGTACTTGCTGCCGCGACTCGTTGGTTCGAGTGAGGCCCTGTCGAGACTGGGCGGTGGCATCGGCACACGTGGCCCTGGCGAGACCAAGCTCGAGACCGACAGGCGTCGCATTCGAACGCGCATTCACGCGATTGGCGAAGCCATCGAGCACGTGCGCGTGCGCCGCGCGCAGCTGCGCGAACGGCGCCGAAAGGCGTCGGTGCCAACCGTCGCCCTGGTCGGCTACACCAACGCCGGCAAGACGACGCTGTTCAACAGGCTCACTCATGCTGACGCCCAGGCGTCGGATGCACTGTTCGTTACCTTGGATCCGTTGCTGCGGCAGGTCCGACTGCCGGACAACCGCGACCTGCTCGTCTCCGACACCGTGGGCTTCATCGATCGCCTGCCCCATGCCCTGGTTGCCGCATTTCGCGCCACGCTGGAAGAGGTGACCGAAGCCGATCTCGTGCTGCATGTAATTGACGCGTCGGCTCCAGACCGGGACCGCCGCATCAGCGCCGTCCGTCATGTGCTCGAAGAGGTTGGCGCGACCGACGTGCCGATGATCGAGGTCTTCAACAAGTGCGACGCGTTGACCCCCGACGAACTCCGGCGCCTCCGCGAGGCTGAGCCCGACGCCCAATGCATCTCGGCTCGAGACGGCGTCGGTGTCGACGCGCTCGTCGAAGCGATCACGTTCCGCGTGCAGCTGGACGTGTGCCGCGTGACGTTGAACCTCGACTCGCAGGACGATGGAGACCTGGCGAGGGTGGGGCACCTCTATCGGCACGGTCGCATCGTTCAGCACACGGTGGATGAAGGGCGAATTACGATTGTGGCTGACGTGCCACGACGTCTTCTGGCTTCAGTGGAGAGGGTCGCGCGCTAGAATGCCAGTGGTCCGATCGCAAGATAGCTCGTTGCACCGAGGGCGGCGATGCGCCCGCGGTGCACGGCGTGACGAACCAGAACACCGGGAGTACTTGAGTGAGGAGCAACGCAGCAGCGCGCGATGCAGCGCCGGCCGAATGCCGAGCCATTTCGCGGTCGGGCCACTAGCGATGCGCCGTATCGGGTGGCTTGTTGCCGCTGCCATGGTCGGAGTCCTGT
>JBEBGB010000842.1:0-2340 GCA_040081675.1 Vicinamibacterales bacterium | reverse complement strand
CCGCCGCCCTCGATGCAGCGCTGGCCAGCTACGAGCGCGTGCCGCGGCTCTTCCCCGGCAACGACGCCGTGGCCGCCGCCGGGTATTTCGCCGGCGAAGCACTCCGCACCGTACGGCGACACGCAGACGCACTCGAACGGTACCGACGAGTGAGCATGGAATACCCGCGCTCGGCCTGGACGGCGCGCGCCCATGTGTCGGCTGGCTACTGCCTGATTCAACAGAACAACGCCGTGCAGGCGCTCCAGGAGTTTCAACGCGCCCGCCAGATGCTTCCGGGTTCGCCCATTGCTGAAGAAGCACTGGCCCTGAGTTCGATCGCCTATCGTCTGTATCTCCGCCAGGCCCAACCGCCATTCGCGGTCAGCAGCAAGGCCGTTGGACCCGAAGGCGCCGCGTACCGCGACGTCGTCGGGATCGCGTTCGACACCGCGGGGCAGTTGATGCTTGGACATAGGGCGGGCATCTCGATCTTCAAGCCAGATGGGTCGTTGGCACAGACGGTGTCTACGGTTGAACCCTCGGCATTTTTCGTAGACGAGCAGGACCGCATCGTCGTGGCTCGACAGGGCACGCTGGTTACCGGACGCGCCGAAGCCATTGCCTTTTCGGCTCCGTCGGCTGATGGGCAGATGCGAGCCGTCAACGACATTCCAGCGGCCTTACCCGCGGATGGCGGCGACCGGTTGATTGCGAATCCGGGGGGCCGCAACATCCTTCGCGCGCTACCCAGTGGCCGCTTCGTGTCGATATTTGCCACCGGGAACGTCAGCCGCATGGCGCAGAACTGGGTGGGCGACGTGGCGATGATCGACAGGAGCACGAAGTCGATCGTCATCGTCGATCGGGACGGCAAGAAGCTGTCGACGATCGCCGCCAAGGGCACCGGATACGAGCTCGCCAATCCCGTGGACCTGTCGTTCGACGCCCTGGACCATCTGTATGTGCTCGATCGCGGCCGCAGTTCGGTGTTCGTCTTCGGTGTCGACAACAAGCTGGTGTCGACCTTGACGCTTCCCGACAAGAGTCCTGGCGCGCTCAACCGCGGTGAAGCTTTGGGCGTGGACCGCACGGGCCGGCTTTATGTGTTCGACGACCGAAGTCGACGCATCCAGGTGTACCAATGAAACGGGTGGCCACGTCTCTGCTGTGCGCAGTGCTCTGGTTGGGCGGCGTGGCGGTGACGCGCGCGGCCGCGCAGGCGCCGGACGCCGAAGTGCAGTTGCAGATATCGGAGGTCAGGCGCCACTTCGAGGCGCTGGAGTACGAACAGGCTATCCCGGCAGCTGACCGAGCCGTCGCATTGCTCCAGGCGCGCCAGGGGGACGCTGCAAAACGCACCCTGGCTGACGTGCTCGAAATCCGAGCGCGATCGAGGTTCGGCATCGGCGACGTCGACGGCGCGAGGCAGGACTTCATCCTCCTGTTCAAGGCCAACCCACGGCACCTGCTGTCAGGCCAGGTGTCGCCGCGTGTCGTGACGATCTTCGACGAAGCGAAGAGGGCGACGGTGACGACGCTGCGGCTGACGCTGACTCCCCCGGACGCGACGGTGCTGGTTGATGGATCGGAGGTGAGTGCGACTGGCGATATCTTCGTGCTGGTTGGACCTCACACCGTCTCCGCAAATCGCCGCGGGTTTCGGAGAGGCAGCAGGGAGTTCGCCGCCGAGCCCGAGAAGATCATCCGCATGTCGCTCGTGCTCACGCGATCGTCCGCGGTGCTCTCTGTCGTCACAGCACCGCCGGACGTCGAAGTGATCGTGGACAGCGTCTCCCGCGGAAGAACCGTCGCTGGACCACTGCCGCCGGAATTCATCGAGAAAGCCGCTGCTGCCGGCATCACACCAACTGATGCCTCTGGCGTCCTGACACTGGAAGACCTCCCCATTAGCACGCACCGCATCGAGCTTCGAGGCGCCTGTCTGGTTCCAGTCGTGCGTACACAGACTGTGACCCAGCTGGCCGACTACGTGCTCGATCCAGTGAAGATGGCTCCGGCGATGGCCACCCTCGTCGCGTCGGCGCGCGAGGCGGACGCCATCGTATTTCTCGACGGCGAACCGCGCGGGAAAGCGCCATTGACCACGGAGCTGTGCGAGGGTGCACATGTCGTCGAGCTGCGTGCGCCCACAGGTCGCTATCTGCAGCGCATCGATGCCAAGGTTGGACAGCGATTCGAGGTGACTGGCGCCTTGCGTCCCGCGTTCGCGCTCGTGTCGAGCACACAAACCGCACTCAACGCCGACCTGCGCGGCGCCATCGAACGCGCGCTTCAGCCACTGACGTCGATCCTGGTGTTTGCGCCTCCTGCCGAAACGCTCGACGCGGCGCTCAAAGC